>CAZXJC010000407.1:0-4112 GCA_964640885.1 uncultured Pirellulaceae bacterium
CCGCTTACTCCGCTTTTATAGCTACTGGCACTGGTAGCATGAGTCGCGGAACCAGTAAACGATCTCATCATGGTCGAGGCATTACTGCTAGTCGTCCAGGACTTACTGGTTGTATCTGCCGAATGGTCCAATGACGTCAGCTGCTTCTCGCCCTGAACAATGTCAGCCGTATCAAACTGTTTTTGCATATCACCCTGCTCAGCTGCCGAGAAATGCCAGCTCTTATCGGACGACGTGGAATCTGCACTGTCGGCAGTATCACCGGAACCACAGGCACTCGCAGCGACATCGCTCGTCCAGGGAGCTAACGGAACATCACCCATCATGGCAAGAGAATCAGCATCCGATCCCATCTCATCAGCTCGCGACAGAGCAGCTTCAGAGGCCAGGGCTCCCAAATTCGCCGGTACTTCGCGTCGATGGGCTTGTTTGTGAAGTAAAGTCGATATTGTTTTAGTAGCGGACACGTCCGTTTCGTGATTAAATGTCAACGGGGTTTCCATGCGGTTGGAATCGACTGAGGGCGACTGAAAAGACCTCACAACCGCAGGCTTTGCTACCGAGTCAAACTTGTCTTCACTCATGCCACCGACTGCCAGCGCATCTGTAGACAGCCCAACATCAATCTGTGTGGTCTGCCAGGCCGACGTCGACATGTCAGCTGCTCCAGAACCGCCCGATCGCGACATGCTTCCTCGGTTATTGAAGTTGGCTCGATTTAATTGCTGCAACCTGCTCATAAACCGTGAACCATCTTGAGCGAAGGATGGTCCCTTGGATCGACCGGTAAAAACATCGCTCCTGCCTTGTTGACGCAGTTGTTGTGACGCAGTGGTTTTTGTCATTTCATACTGACTATCGCTCTGCGCAACGTCATTAGAATCCATCTCTGGGAGTGCACTCCCGACGCCGCCAAAGGGTAGCGACAAGGATGCTGCTGCCGCACGGACCTCGAAAGATTCCATCAGGAGTCGTCTTTTTTCCTGGATACTCTTACTGCGGTTTCGATTACGCTTGCGTCGAGTCAACATGGTTCAAATCTCCTCTGGTTTAGCAGCGTCCATGACGCCAGTGGATTAGATACCGATCCATGCTCAGTCACCCGGCACACTCATACGAATATCCGGTCCACTGGCATCGTTGTTTCAGCACGGTTGGATCCCTAGAGTACGGCTTGATCCTTCCCCAAAAACATTGCACTAAAGAGGATTACGCGTGGGGAGACGGTCCGTACACCGAAGAAAGATTTTTTCTTCCGGAGACGGCAAACAATTTCCTCCGGCAGCTGTTTTTAAGAGATTTTCGACATGCATGCCGTTGCTTGAGAGACTGCTGTAGTCAGTCCAGCGCAAGCTCTTGCGCAGCAGTCCACCGAGGCTATTGGTGGAAAACAGGGCACGCCAGTAATTGCCTTACGTGGCGTACATCAGGACCGTCTTGATCCCCTGTGGCTCGCGGTGCTGGTAATGCCAGAGGGACTCTGCAGGCTCCAGGCGTTTGGTGCTCATCCGCGCCAGGGTAGCACCCTTTTCGCGATGAAGCTGCTGCAAATACTCGAGAGCTCGCGAGAAGTCTCGCGGCGCTGCATTGACTGATCCCAGGCAAATATGATTACTGAGTAATCCGTCTCGCATCCAGGCGCCTACGTTGTGCGATGCTGCCTGCGGCAAGCGACTGCTTCCCAGCCA
Organism: uncultured Pirellulaceae bacterium; assembly: GCA_964640885.1. Lineage (GTDB taxonomy): Bacteria > Planctomycetota > Planctomycetia > Pirellulales > Pirellulaceae > JAZADA01. Next base: position 1,689 of record CAZXJC010000407.1, read on the forward strand.
AACCATGACGCCACAGGAACGGAGGGTCCGGCCGGCATTCATCATCACGTGGTCATTACCGGTACATTCAAGGATCAGATCAAAACCGTTCTCTTCCAGGTTATCCGGTTCCCAGTTCATTTCCTGATCGGAAATATATTTAGCCCCGAGTTCACGCGTCAGTTCCACGCGAAATGTATCTTCCGCATCTCGGCCGTACTTCGTTACCGGCCAGCCACGGGCCACGCAGCCCAGCACACCGGCAAACCCGATCGGTCCCATACCGGTCACTAGCACACGTGGCGGATGCTCTTCCCAGGCAGGTAAGCCGAACCGCGCAGACTGGATCAATTCCGCCTCGTTGATCCCTTTTTCCGTTACCGTGAAAGGCTCGGTCAACACGGCAACATCCGCTATTTCCTCGGGAACACGAAACAGATACTCGGGACGGTCCAACCAATGAGGCTGGGAAAATCCATGCTCGTCGACGATCCCTCGCTCGGTGTAGGTACCCCAGGGCATCAAGTCAGGACGTGCAATCCGTTGTTGCAAGCGGCTGTCGTCCTGAACCTCCGGAGTCTCAAGGTTTCGGCGCACCACGGGTACCACCAGGTCACCTGCCTGAAAACCCTCTACCTCACTACCGATTTCAACGACTCGGCCCAGACATTCATGTCCGAGAGCCAAAAAATCATCACCAGCCGGGACATGGGGGGTTCCCGTCTCAAGAATTTCACGATCGGTTCCACAAACTCCCAGTTGCAGTGTCTCACAAAGGACTTGACCAGGCGCGGGGGAGGCTGGTTCCGGCATATCGAGCAAAATAGGGGCGGTTTGAGCTGTCCGGGCTGCAATAACTTCCATCGAATACTAATTCCTTATTTCATCAAAGAAAACTGGCTTCGCTACGTTGACTTAATCTCCTGAGCGGGAGATGATCGGCATTACTGCAAGCGGCTAAAAACTCTCTGGCAACGGGATCACCTTCGTCATGGCGTTACGTTATAGCATAGTCACCGGATTTGTGCTCTGCCTGATTTCTCCGGCCCTGGAAGGAATCCAGGCGGGGGAAAAAGTCGCAGAAGCTCTACAGGTCATCGATCAGGCAGGCCCCCAGGGGCGCGGCTCAAAAGCAGCCAGCCAGGCAGCCGAGGAACTGGTCCAAGAAGGAATCGACATCCTCCCCGCGTTATTTGAACACATGGATACCGACAACCTGGTGGCAGCCAATTGGTGTCGCTACGTCTATCAGCAAATTGTGACCAGGGAACTGGCCAAACCAAAACCCCAGATTCCAGCTGACTTTCTCCGCCGCTACATCCTGGAAAGCAAGCACCAGGGACGGACACGTCGACTGGCCTGGGATCTTTTGGATCATGTCGATCCCGAGTTTCGCCAGCAGCAATTGCCCCGCCTATTCGATGATCCAGAATTCCGCTCCGAAGCCGTACAACGTCTCCTGCAACAAGCGGACCAGTCGCGGGAAGCTGATAAAGCCGAGACCGCCATCAAGCAGTACCGCCTGGCATTCCAACACGCCCGGGAAAGTTCGCAGATTATCAAGGCAGCCGATCAGCTCGAACAGCTTAAGGTCAAAGTCGACATCATCGAGCAGATGGGATTCCTGAACCGCTGGTACCTGCTGGGTCCCTTTGACGCGCCACAATTCAGTGGTTTTGCTCAAGCCTTTCCCCCGGAAAATAAGGTCGACTTGTCGGCAACCTATGCAGGCCAGGACGGCACGATTCGCTGGCAGCCTTTTCAGATTAGCGAGCGCCTCGGCCAGACCAACCTCGTCCAGGGCATCGGACCGGTCAAGGAAGCGGTCGGGTACGCTTACACCGAGGTGCACTCTCCTCGCAGCCGCAAAGCCGAGCTACGTTGCGGGGCCGATGACAACATGACTGTCTGGATCAACGGCAAACGCGCCTTTTCACGTGGCCAGTGGCTTAACGGAACTCGCCTGGATCGCTTTTCCGCTCCTTGCGAACTGCGACAGGGAACCAACCGCATCTTGATCAAGATCTGCCAGGGGCCCCAGCACAAGAATCCAGCCGTACCAAATAACTGGACATTCCAGATTCGTTTCTGTGACTCGACCGGCCTGAACGTGGGCCTCAAGCCACTAAAACCGACCGACGAAGAAATTTCCAGGAGCCGGCAGACAGACAATTAACTTCACCCTCAGAATGTTCTCCCAGGCCCCAACCAATCAATCACGAGCTTTCATGTCAAACAAACGAAAAACGCATCAGAAATTCTGCCTGCTGATCTCAGCCTGCCTGCTGTTAAGCGGTTTCGTGGCTGGGCAAGGCCTGGCTGCTGAACCCTGGACCCAGTGGCGCGGGCCGCAAAGCAATGGGATTGCAAGTGGACCATCCCCACCACTGACCTGGTCTGCTACTGAAAACGTCCGCTGGAAGACGGCCCTACCCGGCTCGGGAA
>CAZXJC010000408.1:0-4774 GCA_964640885.1 uncultured Pirellulaceae bacterium
ATTCGGAGTCGCTGAGGAAATGTTTCCAGTTGGTCTCCGACTGTCAGCGGTTTTCAAGCCGAATCATGTAGAACAGGGTGTTGTGACTTTCCGGCTGATCAAAGGGTGTACAGTAACTGATATTTTTGATGCCGTGATTCACAAATAACTTAGTAGTATGGTTGCGAAACCGATTATTGAGTGCCTCCAATTTCCCTTTGTTACACGTATAGGTCCGTAGTTCAAAGGCACCGTCCAATTGGTCAAAGGCAGCAACAAACTTTTCTGAATACTCGTTCTTGGTCATGAATATACTGGTTGGCTTTTCAGCAAGTAGACCACGAAATATGGGCATATCCAAAACCTTTTGCCACTCACGGTCATTTGTGAAATGAGTCCAATTCGCGTAAGCAGCGTACCGTGAGGGGTGCTTAAGTACGTAAACGATACGTCGCTTCTGTCGACTTGTACCGTCGCTAGGGACCCAGTAGCCTAGTGCTTCCATGTTGTGCCTGGCAAAGATGCGATCGGTGTACTCACGAAACCGAGTAACGAGATGCTCAAAACGATTCTCGTTGGCTTTGTAAATTCTTAACTCGTAAACGGGCCCTTCTTGTAGACGATCTTCGATAACTAACTTGCGCCGCTTTTCCTTCGCATCGAGACCCTTCTGTATTCCGAGGACGACCTCCAGGGGAGCTTTACTAATCCATGCCATGTCGTCAGAAATGCGATTACTGGAATCGTGTCCGCCAATGAAGAGTTGGTTGTCTCCAAACGGCGAAAGGCAGAACGCTCGCGGGGATACCAGTGCGGTCTTTCCAGCGTTGTAGGCATTGTTGACTTCGTGGATAGAATAGGTTTGGTTCGCTTTGCGAATGGCGTATAGTGCTCCGCCGTATAACCGGCTACCGGGCCATCGCAGATCATTCTTGCCGGCGAGGTTTCCTTGAAATCCGATCAGGTGAACTATTTCTCCACTCCCAGGATGCCGAATCGGATACATCATGTTGTGGGCACCCAACGTGTAGGTTACGTCGACATCCAGATGCTTACTCATTAGATCCATGATGCTGGCTTCGTCATGCATGGTGTACCCGCCATTGCCGTCCGGATCGAGTCGTTTTACCTGGCTGGTTGATCGTCCTCCGGGGGCCCAGAGAAATAGAATCGACTGACCGGGTCCGTTTGGATTCTTGATCGCTGTCAGTCCTCGGATACCTCCCACATCAGTGTCGACATCATCAGCCAGCCGAACGATCTCGGTGTAGCTGGGACGCGGACCGTCGTTGCGACGAAAGATTGCGTCGTCCACGGAGAACAGCAACGAACCATTGGCTTGTACGATGCCGAGAGGCCGCGTCTTGACGCTACCAACTTCCGGAAAGGGATACTCCAGTACGGTTTCCCAGCGAATCTTCCCCGGTACGGTCGGATCGTAGACTCCGGAAACTACACCTGGATTTCCCAATAAAAGGATGAGGCGTTCGACTCCTGTTACTTTGTCGCGATAGAGTTCCATGTCACGAGGAACCCAACGGATACCACCGGTGTTTGCTCCGTGACGCACAATGGTGTGAGTCCATTTGTTATTGGCATCGTCGCGTACCCAGGTGGAAACAGCGCCGCCTCGTTCGAATGTTGCCCCTGCAGCCATCACCAACAGGTTGACTGGGCTGGGTAGTGACTTACCGTCCGCACCATAAGAAAATGAGACAGACTTGAGAATGTTACCTTTCATGTAACGCAGGCCATAGCCATTGGTCGAACCCATCTCAAGATCGACTTGCCAGGTTCCGTTGGACTTATCCAGACGCAGCACTTGAGCAGATTGTTTTTGAGCATCTGGTGGAATCACCCAATGCGAATCCATCCAATATCCGTTGGCCGCGTACAGTTTCCCCTGGTGAGACACGATGTGCATAATCTCACTGCCGCCAGCATAAGATCCGTTTTCGTCGCGATAACCGGCATCATAGCTAAGTGACCACCGCAAAGGTTCATGAGCCCGAACAGAATTCACGGTGCCAACAGCTAGTAAGGCAGCCAGGATGGTCCACAGACCACTCTTCGAAATTGCCATCACTTTCACTCCTTGGGTAAAAGTTTCTGGAGCCCGGTTTCGGGAAGCCAAATTCTTTTCCCCTCGTCAATAATACCACTGTCTACGAAACAGTTTCGTTTTTGCTGGCCTATGAATTGTGGAGCTTAGGGACACAATTGGTCAGAAATAGAAAAGTACGCCCAGGAGGATTCGCACCTCCGCCCTGCGGATTAGAAGTCCGCTGCTCTATCCAACTGAGCTATGGGCGCAGTCGTGGCCTTGAGTATAAACCATTGCTGCCCGTTTTTGATATGGCAGCTAAGGCAGGCCGCTTTGCTCGCTCCCTGGGGGCCGTTACAATCGACCTTAAGGCCGATGTTTGGCAACCCGCCAGTCTTGCTGGCTCGGAGCGAAGTACCTTCATGAGTTTATCCATAACCGACGTTAACCAACTTATTCGCCACCGTCGTACGATCAAACCGATCACCAAGACTGGTGAACCGAATTATCGGGACGAGCCGCTTGACGAGGCGCTGATCCAGAACCTCCTGGAAAACGCCAACTGGGCACCGACTCATGGGCTGACCGAACCGTGGCGATTCCAGGTTTTCCAGGGCCAGACGCGTGAGCCGCTGGCCCGTTTCTTTTCAGACATGTACGACAAACATACTGAGCCAGAGAAGTTTCGGCCGCAGAAACAAGCGAAGCTAGTTCAGTATGTGCTCAACTCACCCTGTGCGATTAGCTTGGGAATGAAACGCCACGAGGGAAAAATTCCGGCTGAAGAAGAGGTGATTGCCGTTGCCTGTGCCGTTCAGAATATGCACCTGACGGCCACGACTCTTGGTTTAGGTGCCTTTTGGTCCAGTTCACCAGTGTATGACCTGCCTGAAACGCGTGAATACCTGGGGCTAGGCCCGTCGGATCGCTGCTTGGGGATGTTTTTCGTAGGCTTCCCGAAATCTGAATGGCCCGAGCGACCGGGCGGGCAGCCGGGAGCAATCAATGATAAAATTGACTGGCGTCGTGAAGCTTGAAGGAACGGTCCTGAGCAGCAGGGTGAGAGCCTGCCAGAAGAGGGTTGCTGGTCAAAGAACTTATCCAAACGGAAGAATTTATGAAGATCACTCGCATTTGCGTCTACCAGGTTGACCTGCCGCTGCACGAGACCAATTACAGTTGGTCCGGTGGCAAGTCGGTGGAAGTGTTTGACAGTTCGATTGTTTGCGTGGAAACCGATAGTGGCCAAGTTGGTTACGGTGAAGTCTGTCCGCTGGGTCCGTTTTATTTGCCGGCTTATGCGGGTGGTGTACGGGCCGGTGTGCAGGAACTGGCTCCTCATCTGTTGGGCTGGGATCCGACGAAACTGGGCCCCCTTAATGATCACATGGACCGCGCTTTGAAAGGTCACCCCTACGTAAAGTCTGGAATCGATATTGCCTGCTGGGATATCCTGGGGCAAGTGACTGGACAGCCGGTTTGTGAATTACTCGGTGGCCGTTACGAGGATGACTTTGTTCTCTATCGGGCTATTTCGCAGCAAGCACCGGAGGCAATGGCTGAAAACGTCAACCAGTACCGAGAGGAAGGATATCGTCGCATTCAACTGAAAGTGGGAGGCAATCCAGATGAAGATATTGAACGAATTAAGCAGGTCTCTGAGATTCTTCAGCCAGGGGACAAGCTAGTGGCGGATGCCAATACCGGTTGGGCGTTGCATGAAGCAGCGCGCGTAGTACGTGGTGTCCGTGACGTGGACGTCTACATTGAGCAGCCTTGCTTGACCTACGAGGAATGCCTGTCGATTCGGCGGAGAACCGACCATCCGTTCGTATTGGATGAGAATATTGACGGCATTGATGTACTGGTGCGTGGCCATGCAGACTTGGCGATGGATGTGGTTAATATCAAGATCAGCAAGTTCGGTGGCCTGACCCGTGCCAGCCTGGCACGTGACCTCTGCTCTCGGCTGGGAATCGCCATGACGATTGAAGACAGTTGGGGCGGAGATATTACGACTGCTGCCATAGCCCACCTGGCTCACAGCACGTCGCCGGACTTACTGTTTACGTCGACAGACTTTAACAGTTATGTCACGGTCAGCACTGCTGCTGGAGCGCCTCAGCGCAAAGATGGTCGCCTGGCTGCCTCGACGGAACCAGGCCTTGGCATTTCACCACGCCAGGAAGTCCTGGGCGATCCGGTCGTGGACGTTCATTGAGCAGGCCCAGGCGAGCAGGTTTTCCTGACTATGAGTACTCCCTACCAAAATGTTCGGGTAATTGATTCCCATACCGGTGGTGAACCAACACGGATCGTCGTTGATGGAGGTCCAGACTTGGGAAGCGGGACGCTTGCCGAGCGGCGAACAGTTTTCGAGCAGAAGCATGATAAGTTTCGCAGCGCGGTGGTCAATGAACCGCGCGGCAGCGATGTGCTAGTGGGCGGAATCTTGTGTGAACCAGTCAATCCGCAGGCCTGCGCAGGCGTTATCTTCTTTAATAACGTCGGAACCTTACACATGTGCGGGCATGGCATGATTGGGTTGATTACCACACTAGCTCATATGAAACGCATTGATCCTGGTGACCATCGTATTGAAACACCTGTCGGAGATGTAGTAGCAACGCTGCACGAAGACGGACGAGTCTCTTTTCGCAACGTTCCCAGCTACCGTTATCGGCAAGATGTAGCGATCGAGGTTCCGGACTACGGACAAGTGGTTGGTGATATTGCCTGGGGCGGTAACTG
>CAZXJC010000409.1:0-8770 GCA_964640885.1 uncultured Pirellulaceae bacterium
CGGTGAGATGGACATGGAACCCCTCGGCCGACTGGACCAAGTTGCCTACGTACGCTTTGCCAGCGTGTACCGCGAATTCAAAGACGTCCACGACTTTGTCGAAGCGCTCGAGCCGATCCTGAAAAATCGACGAGACAACTCCTTTTGAACTAGCTCACCGAACTCGATCTACAACGAACCCGGGCAAGCGTCGCAGCATCTCTGCCGCCTCATTTCCAGGCAACCCCTGCAAACACTCGCTTGCCTTTTGTGAAAAGTCGAGCGCTCGCTGTCGTGCATAATCAATCGATCCGTGTTGCTCTAACATTGGCAGCAAACGGGTGAGTTGTTCTTCACACGGTTCTCGCAACATCTCAGCCAACGACTGCTGTTGCTGCCTGTCTAGACAACCCCAAAGATGGATCACTGGCAGCGTTGCCTTCTGGTGACGCAAATCGGTGCCCAACGACTTGCCGGTAATCGATTCACTCCCAACAACATCCAGCAGATCATCGGCGATCTGAAATGCTTGGCCCAAGTATCTTCCAAAACTGGCAAGCTGATCACTAACGTCCGGCTGGCTCGGTTTCTCCGGCATTCCCAGTCGGCAGGCACAGGCACACAAGCTGGCTGTCTTGGCATCGTTGATCTCTAAATAATCTGCCTCCGATAGACCGAAATCTCCCTGGTTACCTTTTTGACGAATTTCACCTTCGCAAAGTCGATTGGTCGTCTCACCGATCAACCGACAGGCCCATGTCGAATCCAACGTACTCGCCAAATGAAAAGCCCGGGTAAACAAAAAATCTCCCAGCAAGATACTGGATTCCGTATCCCACCGCTCGTTAACGGTTTCACAATGCCGTCGCATGGTCGCCATGTCCAGTACATCATCGTGGACCAGGGTGGCCGTATGGATCATCTCGACCACCGTTGCCAACAGGATATGTCGATCTTCTATCCGGCCAACTGCTTTGGCGACTAGCAGCAGCAAAATCGGACGAAGTCGCTTGCCACCTAGCAAGCACCCATAGCGGACCAGTTCGTCAACGTAAGAATACTGGCTCCGCATTTGTTCAGCGAACATTTTTTCGACTTCAGCCAGTTGCTTTTGTATTGGATCGGCATATGCCAATCCCGTCGTTTGTCTTCTCAATGGCTCTGCGATAGGCCTTAACACTAGGTGCTCCTGTTGCTACAAGTGGCTACGACCGCTGGCAAACGGGTCTTCGACTAGGCCCCCTCGTCCGGATGAACAAAATGACCACTACGGCCACCTTTTTTCTCCAGCAAGTGAAGATCTCTGAGTACCATTCCTCGATCGACGGATTTACACATATCGTAGACAGTCAAAGCGGTGGTACTGGCTGCTACTAGAGCTTCCATCTCCACGCCTGTTCGGGCAGTAACCGACACTTCGGACTCGATACGCAAAGAAGACGCTTCCGGAAACTGATATTCGATGGTCACTGCATCAATCGCCAGTGGATGACACAACGGAATCAAATCAGCCGTCCGTTTGGCCGACATGATACCCGCAAGCCGGGCGACTTCGAGCACGTCTCCCTTGCTTAATTTTCGGTCTCGAATTAGTTCCAGGGTCTCTGGCTGCATTTCCAGGATGGCCACTGCGCGAGCCATCCGCTCAGTAACCTTCTTAGAACCTACGTCGACCATGCGACTGGCACCGTCTTCGTTGAAATGTGTAAATTCACTCATGGTAGTCGGTCCCCTCATGTACGGGGCATTCTAGATATCTTCCGGCGAACCCGGCAAGGGTTTCCGGTAAGGGTTTGAAGCAGAGTCCTTCGTCGGTGCAAAGCGAACCAGGAGACCACCCGCGTTCTATCAGGGATAATTAAACAACCAGACTCAAACCGCCCGGACTCGCCTCGGTTAACACCACAATCCGTCGCCTGTTGAACTTTCCCACCATTGTATAAAAAAACCCGCCGCAGTGGTCTTGCTGCGGCGGGTTCTATGATTCGGCGACAAACTCTATTGGATCCTCAAAGAGGCTCACCTTAGGGGTAAACCCTTAGACGAGTTCTTTTCTGGCTCCAATTAACGTTCTCAAACGTTCTGCTAACAGATTAGCGTCGAACGGTTTCTTGAACGTCTCATTGATACTCGAACGATCAAAACTGATCGGTCCACCGACATCCGGCAGCAACGCGATTAGCGTCGTTTCCGCAAAATCGGTGTTTTTACGTAGGTTCTGACAAATCTGCAGTGACTCAACCTTACCGATTGAAAAATCCACGATTATGCAATCGGGATGGAAACTTTCAGCTTGAATTCCCGCTTCAAAGCCACTGGCTGCAACAGCCACCTTGAAAGACTTTTCCGGGGGTAGTTCACGCTTAAGATTCTCGATCAAGATTTGATCTTGCGCTACAATCAGTACTTTGGCTACCGCTTCATCTTCCAAATCTCCCAAGGGCATACCGTGCTCTTTAAGAAACTTGATCAAATATTCTCGCGGTATACGACGGTCTTGTGACCCAGGAATCCGGTAACCTTTAAGGCGACCAGAATCGAACCATTTGCTGACCGTGCGCGGAGCCACTTTACAGATCTTGGCGACCTGTCCAGTTGTGAAGACCTTCATCGCAGGCTCTCCATTTATCATCGTTTACTCGTTTTCGCGATATCTCGAATCATCAACGGCGATGACCGAAACAGCGCCACCTGGCCCCCGGCACTTAGAGCTCGTCACCGTGAGGTGACAAATAACCAGTTGTAGGGAACTGGTTACTAAAAGTACTTGGGTTGGGGCTAACGATAAATTGCTTCTTGTTGGCTATGAATCAGTTCCGTCTGATCCACGGCTCACTCAAAACATAATTATTGAAAACCTCTCAAGGAGTTCAGGTTTACCGTTCAGTCAATAATCGAGGTGACTGACTGGTGACCATCTCTCTTTGATTAATTTTCAAACGATCCTGTACTCGGCGAAGTACACACGTTGAGGAGAAGAGAACCCCGAGGCAAACTGCCGTGCTGGGTCAGCATCGCACAGTTTCCCTGCAAGACGCCAGAGCGTCTTTGAGAAATCCCCCCCTAAACAAGGAATTTGCTGATTGCTGTCGCAGCCGCGAAGGATGCTAGAGCAAAAATCAATTCCCTGTCACTATGTTTCGATTCAAACGGGGGTATGACTTTAGAAACTTCCGCCAGTCATAACGAGCAATCCGCTGAGGAGGTACATAACGACCAGGCAGAAACTGCGGAATAGAAATAGTTATCATACGTAAGTAGTTCATTTGTTTTATGTTAAGTCGATTGGACAGGGAATACGTTGCGGTTAGCCAAAGTCCGCACGTCAGCAAAAAAAATCGTCTCAATCGGACTACCCAATATACGTAGCAAAGGTAAACCGCGGCGGAATTTAGCGATTTTGCGACATCTAACGCCTGGCAACATAGCCCGAACGCCCTTGGTCAACCCTCTTAGGCAACTCCCCGCTCGTCATCATCAGGGCTTGGTTCCGTAGGAGAAGGGGCTTCCTCAGCCACTGCTTGTTGCTCATTTACGACTGCCGGGTCGATCTCACCATCTTCGCTAACATCTTCAAATCGAACTGAAACCCGTTTGGAAACGCCAGATTCCTGCATGGTAACTCCGTAGAGCGTGTCGGCAGCTGTCATCGTTTTCTTGGAGTGTGTCACGATAACAAACTTCGTCCAACCGAGAAATTCCTTTAAGACTCCCACGAAACGACCAATATTCGCTTCGTCAAAGGGTGCATCTACTTCATCCAGTACACAGAAAGGACTCGGCCGAAACTGAAAAATAGCCAATAACAGGGAAACGGCGGTTAGGGCTTTCTCGCCACCGCTGAGCAGTGAGTTATTGAAGGATGGTTTTCCGGGCGGTGCAGTAACGATTTCGACGCCTGCCTCCAGTACGTCTTCACCTTCTTCCAGGACAATATCAGCACTTCCACCTCCAAACGCTTTACGATACAGGGCTTGAAAATTAAGGCGTATGGCTTCGAGCGTTTCGACGAACAAGCGACGACTATCAGAATTGATACGCGTAATGATCCGTGCCAAGACTTCCTTGGCTTCGATCAGGTCATTGTACTGGGTAGAAAGAGTCGTAAAACGTGCTTCTAGTTCGTCCAGCTCTTCGAGAGCCTCCATGTTAACAGCGCCGATGTTATTCAATTTCTGACGCAGCGCGACGATTTCCTCCTCGATTTCCGCTCGCTCATCTAGTTCTTCTGCTGTCGCATCGTGATCATCACCATCCGCTGCCGTAGCAATATCAATCTGGTAATCTTCTTCTAGACGCTCAGCCAAGCTCTTGCGTTGTTGTTTCAGTTCTCCAGCAGACAATTCCTGCTGATGTTGTTTCTCTTCAACTTCGTGCAACAGTTCCCGGCAATGTTTTGCCTGTCCCGTCAGATCATCTCGCAGAACCAGGACATCTTCACGTTCTCTCTTTTCATCCTGAACTTGTTCTGCAAAAAACTCCTTGCGCAGATAGGATTCCGCTAGCTCTGTAGTAGCAACAAGCATCGACCGACGACAATCAGTCCGCCTGGAGGAAACCTGGGTCAATTGCCCTTGCACTTCGGCGATAGCCCGCAACCGTTCCTGATAATCTTCCTGGAACTGCAAACGCCTGGCCTGCAAGCCAGTCAATTGCTGCTCACTGGTAGCCAGTTCAACGCGAGCCGTGGTCGCTTCGGCAGCTAATTCTCGACGTTGTAAATCCTCGTTTAGGACACGATCCTCTTCTTTTTCTATTTTTTCCTGGGTGCTTACCAGTTCTGTTTCTACCTCTTCCAGGCTAACCTTGCTGTCAGTCAGCCTTTCCTCTACCTGTTTCAGGCGAGAACCAATCTCGTCAATTCCCTGATTCAGCTCTGCCAGTTGGTTTTCCTTTTCCTCGACGAGACGAGCCTGTGTTCTCAATCCAACTCGGCAGTCTGTTAGTTCTCCAGTTAACTTTCGACTACCGTCGGTTAAACGTCTTACTGAGCGTTCCTGTTCATCAAGGTTCTCTTCCATCCGACTGATTTCATCAGCCGCAGCCATGATCGTATTATTGAGCACCTCCGACTCTCGATTCAGTTCCCGTAACTCACTGCCTCGCGATACCAGGCCAGCCACGACCTCTCTGGGACCTACGACGACGGCGCCCTGCTCATCCACCAACTCACCTGCCACCGTAACGAGACGGCAACCAGTATTGTGTTGCGAATGTATCCGACGAGCATCCTTAAGGGTTCGCACCAGCCAGGTAGAATTCAACAAATGTTCTGCCAGAGACTGATATTTCGGGTCTGTTTGGACGAAACTATCCAGTCTGCCAATCACACCGGGTAGCCCGTCCAGTTGCGAATTCTCGGCCACTTCGGTGATCGGTAACTGATCGAGCGACAGGAAACCAACACGCCCCGGCACTTGAACACTACCGGACGCTAGTTGTTCAATCAGTTGGCTGTTGGCTAGAACTACATATTGATCTAGGGGCCCTAGCGCCACATCGATAAGCGGAGCCATCTCGAGGCTGGCTGCCTCCAGTAATTCTCCGACCAGTCCACAATGGTCCGCGAAGGTCCCTGTCGGATCTTCGGTCACCTGCTTCAATACATGTTTAACCCCGGTGGTTAGTCCTTCCTGTTTTTGCTCCAGTTCGACTAGCACACTGATACGTTCACGGACCGCACTTTGTCGGCCTTCCTGGGCTGCGAGTTCTTCGCGACGGCGGCCCAACAATCGTCGCCCTTCAGCAACTTCTCGCTCAGCCGCTTCCAGAATCACCGCCTCTTCATCCAGCTCAGAAACCATTCGCTTCTCATCCGCTTCAGAAACGGTAAGAACTTCTCGATGGCTTTCCAGATCCTTACGGAGAGTTTCCGTTTGTGCCAGTGTCTCCTTCTGTTTCGTCACAATCTGCTGTTCTTCTTGGACCAGGTTTTCCACCTGGCTGAGCAACTGGGTGGCCCGTTTCGTATCTTCCAGATGTTGCTGACGCAGACGATCCTTTTCTGACCGTAGCTGGGCTATCTGACTCTCCAGTGCCTGCAATTTTTCCTGCTGGCCTGCATAGACCGCGGATAATTCTCGGTGTTGTGTTTCAGATTCCTGGACCTGTTGCGTCGTCTCAGCCAATTGAACCTGGACATCACCAGCACGGTGTTTCATGGCAGCCAACCGAGACCTCGACTCCAGAACCGTTTCGTCGAATTCGCAGAAACGTGTCCATTGCTGCTGTCGAAGCAACTCCTTGGAGGCAATCTGTTCTCGATTCCGAGATCCCTGGTTTTCCGAAGCCAGGATAGCATCTCCAAGTTCGTCCATACGCTTTTCAGTTTGTTGGAGCCGAGCATCATTTTGCTGAATCTCAGCCGACAGTCCCGTGGCATCGTCTCGCAACTGCCCCAATGTCTCTTCGATCAACTCCAGTTGAGCTGTCAATTCGCCCCAGTCTGACAAGCCAACATGGGTCCTTAGTTGCTGCAATCTTTCCTGATGTTCACGAAACCGGCGGGCCTTACCGGCCTGGCTCTTGACGCTCCGTAATCGGCTCTGTACCTCATCAACAATGTCAGAAAGCCTCAAGAGGTTCTGGTCTACCCGATCGAGGCGTCGTTGGGCTTCTATCTTCTTAGCTTTAAACCGACTAATTCCAGCAGCTTCTTCAAAGATAGCTCGCCGATCCCGGGCGGAGGCTTGCAGTAATCGGTCAACTTTACCCTGTTCGATGAGACTGTAAGCGTCGGTGCCAACCCCGGTCCCTCGCAGCAGGTTGCGAATGTCGCGCAAGCGGCACGGCTCTCGGTTGATCATGTATTCACCCTCGCCACTACGGTAAACGCGACGGGTTACATGAACATCAGGAACATCCAGTGGAAATTGACCGGTGCTATTATCAAAGACGATGGTCGCTTCAGCCATATTAACGGCCCGTCGACCTGAGGTGGCGGCACCCTTAAAGATGACGTCCGCCATATCCTTACCACGTAAACTCTTTGCACTTTGCTCCCCGAGCACCCACTTGATCGCATCTACGATATTGGACTTACCAGAGCCATTAGGCCCAACAACGACCGTAATTCCGGCTGGAAACTCAAAGCGCGTTTTGTCGGCAAAGCTCTTAAAGCCGATAAGTTCGAGTGCTTTGAGCATTTTTCAGGCTGCCAGTACGTGAAACCATGACCGGGACGTTCAACGATTTAATCGATTCGTTGCTTACCCCGGAAAATCAAGCCCAGGGAACAGGGGGGGGAAACCTCCATCAACAGAACAGCACTGGGCAATCGTAATAAGACGCCCTTTAAAAATCAGTCCGCTGCTGGTTACCCCGGAAACCAATCCCTCATCTTACCAAAGAAACTCTCCTCCGACTTCTCACTGTCAGCCGGGGATCCTACTTTTTCTGGTCTAACAGAGTCGCCTTCCGCTGCAGGGCTCGTCAGCAATCGATTCATGAACAACTCCGGAACCGGATGGGTCGGTTCAAGGTTTGACGACGATTCCAATTCTTTCGTATCTTCTCGATCAGCCACACGATAATACGTTCGCCCCTTTCTGGGACGAACACCGACCAGCATGCGTGCGGCAAGGTACCCCTTCTTTTTCGCTTCCTGAAGTCCTTGCAACAATTCTGAGTAACCGCCGCCAACGTTCACAATCCCACGAATCAAACTACCTAACTCGTGTGAACAGGTTTCTATCTGGTCCGGTTGACCGGTCATGAACCTGGTAATTTTCAAACGCTGGTCATCCAGGCGGCGAACCATGATCGACGGCCCTGCATAAAAGAAGCTGGCAACATCGACCGTCTGCCGCTGCCCAAAAACAACGATCTCCGGACGTCGTGCCATCGAGAAATGGATCATTTCCGGACCTTCGCTGGGCACCACATGGTAATAAAAATCTGCCAAATTCGTTCCCTTGGCCAGTGGGCTGTCAGGATTTCGAGCTCGCAATGCCTGGAAGGCGCCATTTCTCGTCTCGGCGCTGGTAACATCCAGTAAGTCACTGAGGGCATCCAAGGCGCTCACATGATCCATCGCCGATAAAGCCGCCATCGCATGCCAGCGAAATGCCGGTTCGGATTCAGCTAATTTTTCCAGCACAGGCGCCGCCTCATTCTGGTCGAGATAGGCTAGTGCTTCCGCTGCAGAAAACCGAACTTGAGGATCCTCCGATCGAAGTCCGTTCTTTAAAAGCGGTACGCTTTCCTCGCCAATCGCCTCAAGCTGCAAAGCAACATCTGCAGCCATTTCTGGTTGCAATAACTGGTCGCCTAATCGGTCCAGGCGGGCAAGACGGGCTGCTGGCCTTTCTGACACTGCAATACTTTGAATCACGCGTACGTAACGAGTTGTATTGTTTCGATACCGAGGATGCACATCCAGGACAATGAAATTATCTCGCTGAGGAGTCGCAAGTCCGCGTTTCGCGCCATGCTGATATCCATGAAATCTGGCATTAATCGCAGCGCCAATACGACTTGATATTCGTATCGAACTGTAGTCACTATCCACGGTCAGTCCCAGTGAACGTTCAGTGCGAACCTCACCACCTCCCAGTATTAAGGATCGAGTTGTATCAAACTGGTCATCCGTTCCTTTGAACAAAGACAACAATAGCAACGGGCCTCCGGCAAGACTGGCAACATGTCCAGAATGGACCGTATTGTTAACCACGGCCACTTCCCGCAAGCGAGTTCGCATTAACCAGCCATGGTAAAGGCTTTTCGTCTGGGATAGGGATGGCAGGTATACCTCCACATCAAATCGATCTCCCTTCTTGGCCCCAGGCGGTAT
>CAZXJC010000410.1:0-5515 GCA_964640885.1 uncultured Pirellulaceae bacterium
TGTATATTGTATTTATATTGTTGATTCGTTCGCGCTTAGTCTTAAATATTTGTCTAACTTCCCATAAACTAACGCCTAGAACAGAGCCTCTATATTGGATTTCTATTGATTTAATCATAGCTTTATTTCTCCTCTTTTGACATATATTGTTTGAAAAAATTGTACGTCTTGCTGTTTTTGTCGATCAATTCTGCTCCATCTATCATATTCATATCATCATCACAAATCATAACTACCTCACCATCAATGATTCCCTCTGAGCCAAGACTTCCTGCATTTTTCATTAATTTTTCTGCTTGTGCTTTACTGTTAGCCTCAACTATAACCTCAAGTTCACACTCGCAAAACGCTTTAATTTTATAAAGTTTCATTATATTAACTCTCCCTCTATTATTATCCATAGCATAAAAAGACAGGCTAGAGTGCATGTACTCAATAATATCATTAATTCATATTCCTGAATGAAGACTGAACTGATCGTTAGTATTAATCCGAACATAGATAGGACTAAAAGATAATATTTAAATATCCTTAAAAATAATTTCATAGCTTTATTTCTCCTCTATTTTATAATTATGTATTTCTAAATATTTTTTCATATTCTTTACAGCCTCTAACCTATCAGTTCGACATGGAAGCCTATTTAAATTACAATTAAGATCAATTTTTATAAATTCACCTAGTTTAATTAATTGCTTTACTTCGTTATCATTTAATGAGTTATTCATAGCTTTATTTCTCCTCTATTTTGTTTAATGTCATGGCTTAATGTAGTAATATATATTACTTAATGCAACAAAAAAAGTAACTTTTATTACACCTTATAATATATAACAAAGAAATTTCGGAGCGCGTACGGTCAAACCAATCAAACCGAATTTAGAACATTTACGTTTTTTACGTTATTTAATGCCTATTTAGTACCGATCATTTAATTTAGCCTCTATGGTATGCGAACTAATGATTCGATTTCTTAAAAAAACTTGCATAAAATCCAATAAAAATCCGATCCACAAGGACAGAATCCAGGGTGCGAGGGATATCGCGCCCAAAATTTTTTCCCTAATTTTTAAGTTTTAAAATATGTTACAATAATGGACTGGCCTATAATCACCGACAAAGACTATGAAAGACTGATCGAGTCAATCGACATCGGTGACGAAATGTTCCGCAAACTCGCAATCTTTCGCTCTGGCCTCATCGAACCTCACATGCGCCATTGGCAGCTATCCGCCCACAAGGCCTACGACACCTTATCCGAGAGAGAACTTCAGGTCTTTAAAATGCGCCTAAAATCTCACAGCTTTCCCATGATCGCAGAGAACCTAGAAATCTCTGAATCATCCGCTAAAACCTACTGGCGCAGAGCCATCCGTAAGTGCTGGGTTCTGTTTGACGTAGTCTAATCCGCAATTACTGAAACTATTATAGGAATTTCAATGGCAAAGAAGAAAAAACTAGGCAGACCAAAGCTTGATATAAGCGCAGATAAAGTAGAGATGCTCGCAAGCTTCGGCTGTTCAACAGTAGAGATAGCCAAGCTCCACAACTGCGATGAAAACACGATCCGAGGTAGATTCAAAGAAGAGATAGAGCGCGGTAGAGAAAGCATGAAGATCAAGCTCAGACAGCTCCAATGGAAGCAATGTGAAAATGGCAACACCTCTCTACTTATATTTTTAGGTAAACAATATTTAGGTCAAAGTGATCGCAACGAACTGGAATTAGTAGGAAACCTAGAAGCCTTACTCAAAGAGTGTGGCTACGAAGATTCACCGATTGAAAAGAAAAGTATTAAACAAAGAGAAGCTCTGGAAGATACTCAAGTACCAGCCCTCGCCTAATCAGCTCTCAGTTCATAACTCGAATTGCAGATTTCGAGTGAACATACAAGGGAGACGTTCTGGCAAGAGCTATAGTGCAGCTAAAGAGATCCTACCTCACATCCTAACACCCAATACGCGGTGTTGGATAGTTGGGCCTACTCTCGATCTAGCTGATAAGATCATGCGTGAAGTGAAGATGGACATTCTTGCAAAGCTTCGCCTTCCAATAGCAACGAAAAAGGAAGTCAATGGCGCTCTGTATTATTTAAAGCTGGCTGGCTTGAATAGTGAGATATGGGTGAAATCAGCAGACAGACCTGAAAGTTGTGTTGGAGAAGGCGTTGACATTTTGGTACTTGAAGAAGCAGCAAAAATAAGGAAGATTGTATGGGAGCAGTATTTAAGACCAACATTAGCCGACAGGCAAGGTTGGGCGCTCTTTACAACGACCCCAGAGGGATATAACTGGATATATGATTTATGGCAACGCGGAAGATCAGATGAATTCCCAGACTGGGAATCCTGGCAGCACCCAAGCTGGGAATCTCCATTTTTTAAAGATGACATTGAAGAACTAAAGCAGACATTAACCTATGAAACATATTGTCAAGAGTTTTTGGCGCAATTCACCTCATTCAGCGGAAGGGTCTTTCCGTTTGATCGCACCATACACATCCAAAAACTCAAGTATAACCCAGATTTGCCTACCTATGTGGGTATCGACTTTGGATACAGAACATCAGCAGCAGGCTTTTTTCAGATTGACCCCAGGCAAGGTAAGGATAAAGTATATCTCATAGATGAAGTGTGGGAAGAAAACATCAAGACCGAGGACTTTGCAGACAAGATCAAAGGCAAGCATTATCCCATTATTCGATATTTTGGCGATCCAGCGGGGGGCGGTGTCCAGGCTCAGAGTGGAATCGGAGATATAGAAATTTTTAGAAAAAAAGGAATACGAGTGGATTACAGAAGGGATAAGGTATCGCGCAATATCGCCATCGGCATTACCCACATGCGAACATGGTTCGAAGATGCAGCAGGAAACACCCATTTTTACGCAGACCCCAGAGCAGAAAAGTTTATCTCAAGCTACGAGAACTATCGCTATCCAGAGAAGAAGAAAGACCAAAGACTTAAAGAAGAACCACTCAAGGATGGACTAAACGACCACGCCTGCGATGCCAGTAGATATTTCTGGTGTAATCTTTTTCCTATTAAATCGAGAACAGCAGGGAGTATCGACTGGTGATAATACAAGATTTATCAGAACAACTTATAATAGATAGCCTATCAAGTTATCTAAACAATATTGAAACAAAGCGCACTAGAGAGCGTGAGTATTTACTTGATTTCTACGAAGGGTTTAACCAAGAAGATTATATTGGTAAATACTTTGGCTCAGAATCCTTACAACAAGTGCCTTTATTCTCACAAAACCTCACAAGGCGCGTATGCAAGGCCAGAGGACAAGCCTACAAAAGACCAGCGCGCACTAAAGCCGACCCACGCTACAACGACCTAACAGACATTCAAGATTTAAACTCTAAGCGGAGACAATTAGAGCAGATGACATTTCTGCTCGGCACTATGGCCTTCCGCAGTCTATGGAATCCCAGTCGCAATAAGGTTGAATATGAATTACTCCCATTCTTTGAACCATTGTTTTTACCTGGTGAAAAAGAACCTTTTGGTGTGATCTACGCAATTCAGAACGAAGGATTAGCTAGATTAGCAAAACAAGAATTTATTGTTTGGACAGCAGAACGCGAAGGCGCACCAGCCAGACATTTCGGCATTGATTCTCATGGTGACAAGTTTTCTTTCAATGAGGGTGATATTAACCCTTATGGCATCCTACCAGTATCCTTCGTGCATCGCTACTCTCCAATCCGAGATTTTTGGGTTGGAGATGCGAGCGATGTTGTCAGAGCTGACCTCGCACTTTCTGTAGCAGCGATGGAAATATCTCTTTGTCTACGATTAGGTGCTATCGGAGTCAAGTTCGTTACAGGTGTAGATGATCGCTCAAGGATCTCGCTTGGAGTCGATAAGATACTTTATTTACCTGAAGGCGCTAACTTTGGTGTCACAGGCCCAAGCGCCAGCATCCCTGATCTCATTACTGGAGCAAAGTTTTTAACAGAGCAAACCTTAAATAATAACCAATTAAGGGTAAAATTCATTGATTCTCATGGAAACGCAGAGTCAGCAGAGGCACTTCGTATCCAAGACATCGACTCATACCAAGAAACCCAAGCCAACATCGAAGATACCTGGAGAGGCTGGGAAAGCAGACGTTTCGATATCGATAAGCGTATCATTGAGGTACAAACTGGAAAATCAATGAATGATGAATATCTGGTAGACTTTGAAGAGCCTCAAGTCTTATCTCCATCAGAAGAACGCGAAATGTTCACCTGGCTATTCCAAAACAAGTTAGCCACACGAGAATCCTACCTATTATTAAAAAACCCAGATATGCTACCTGAAGATGCAAAGAAACTGCTCGAAGAGGTAGATGATACCGAAGGACAAGCAAACAGGCTCTTGAATAGACTGCAAAGCTAATGCCTTTATCAGACAGTATCGATAAGGCGGTAGCAGAATTTGAAGCCAGTCTAACTGAAGCCCAAGATCAATTTACTCAAGACGTAGAAGAATTAAGGGAACAAGGTCTATCCACAGAAGAAATCCTTGCGATCTTAGCTGGAATCTCAATGGTAGACTATTGGCTTCAAGACCTTCAGATGCAGCAAGCGGTTAATCGCTTAATGATCAGTTTTGACACACTTTTAGATGATGCAGTATTCTTTGGCAAGGTTTCAGAGACACAACTGGTTGCACTTCGCAATATGCAGCAAGCATCTATTTTAAGATACGCTACCGACATTGGAGAAAGAGTAAGATTATCATTGGTTCAAGGGGTGCTTCAGAAAATGCCTCAGAAAAGCATTAAGGCTATGCTATTAAGAGATTTATCGATAAAACCGTATCAGGTAGACACAATTATTACTACTTCAATGGCTACCTATTCAAGATCACTTACGCTTTTACAATTAGAGCAAACTCCAGACCAACAACTGATTTATCAAGGCCCAATGGACTCTAAGACCAGACCTGTCTGTATTCGAATGTTGAAAGAAGGGGGGATGACACAATCCCAGGTAGAAGCTAAATATCCAGGGGCTTTACGAGATGGTGGTGGCTTTAATTGTAGACATCAATGGGTCGCTTTGTCACCGAAAACACAAAATAAGGACATACAGCAAAGAGCTAAAGTAGCTTATCAGGGTATGATTGACAAAGCAAGAAGAAAAGGTAGGGCATTCAATGTTCCGCAAACATTAGAGCAATATTATAATGATTAATTTTAAAAAAGCGTTCTCATTCGATAAACTATTTTTTACAGCACTTGGTAAGAATGTAGCAAAGGCACATAAGCGTTCTATCTTTAAAAAAGGCTTAGATCACGCTGGAAATAGATTTAAAGATTATACTCCTGCTTATAAAAAGCAAAAACAAGCATTAGGTAAATATACTGGAAAGGTTGATTTAACCTTATCAGGAGAAATGAAAAACGCATTTCAATTTATTGATGCAGACAAAACTGGTTTCTCATACGGAATCGAAGGTGATGAGGCGGAAAAAGGGTCTATGGCAGAACGCATGGACTTGCAAGGCCCTAG
>CAZXJC010000411.1:0-2920 GCA_964640885.1 uncultured Pirellulaceae bacterium
CGTGAGGGACTCGAGAATGGGCCACCGCTGGTCGAATCCCAAGCGTTGCAACGCCGCTGCCAGGTACAATCGAACCACTGGCGATTCATCTTCCTTTGCCATTTTGGCGAATTTTTCCAGTGCACTTTCGCTCGGATTGCCATCCTCGCATAACAACTGGATCGCCCAGGCCCGGACGTATTCGTCTTTATTGTTAAGCATAAACCTGACCAGGACCGAACTGCCATTGAAACCAGGCTTATCCTTAAACCGCTCAGTCACATGCAGTGCCCAGAGCGCCCGCAATTTCTTCGCCGAGTTAGGCGCTGTTTCAAACATCTTCTTAAGCTGGGCCCAGACTGCTTTTTGATCCAGCCTCCCGTCAGCCAGCCGACTTTGCAGCAAGACGCGAGCCTGCCGCACATACCAGTCGTTCGAATGCATTTGCAGGTTGACCAGCTCTGCGTCGCTGAGCGACCGCAAGTTCGGTTGCTTGATTGGCTTGGTTCCCTTCGGCATGATTCGATAGATACGGCCACTCTGCGGAAAATTGACTGCGTTACCGCAGATATCGGTATCGTGCCAGTCAAGGATATAGACGCCCCCCTCTGGCCCCGTCTCCACGCTAAACCCGACCCAGGCCAGGTCATTGATCGGCATGAAATCATCGCCGTGCTTGCCAACATAGCTGGAACCCTTCGGCTCCATGATGTCGGTCAGCACCATGTGCTGATGGATGTTGCACATGAAGAGCCGATCTCGATACTTCGAGGGGAACGTATCTGCCAAGTAGAAGCGGGCGCCCCCATGGGCCGACTTATGAGTGTGGTCGCGAATCGTCTTGATATCATCGTAAACAAACGGGTTCACGTGAGCGCGACTCTGCTTGTGATAGACCCCACCTTGCACCACGTGGAACAGGTGAGGAATCACACAACAAGTAGCAAATCCTTGGCCCATGTCGTTAAAATCAAAGCCCCACGGATTCGAAAGCCCACGGGCAAAGATTTCAAACTTCTGAGTAATCGGATGATATCGCCAGATTCCAGCATCGATAAACTGCCGTTCTTCCTTCGGAGCGCCGATCTTACCGACCCACGAGTGTGTAAAAACGCCATGACAACCGTACAGCCAGCCATCCGGGCCCCAAATAAAACTATTTAGTGTCTCGTGACGATCGTTAATTCCCCAGCCATCCAGGATCGGCTCGGGTGGCCCATCGGGTTTATCATCACCGTTTGCATCGGGGATAAAACTGAAGTTGGGAGGTGATCCAACAAAGACGCCGCCGTGACCGACCGCGATTCCCGAAGTAAAGGTCAGCTTGTCGGTAAACATCTTCTTCTTATCAAAGACACCATCACCGTTGGTGTCCTCGAATATCTGGATCCGACTGACCTGGTCGTTAGTATGCTGTCGCCGTGTTCGGTAGTTAAGATTTTCAGCAACCCACATGCGACCTAGATCGTCAAAACAAAAGGCAATCGGTTCGGCGATATCCGGTTCAGCAGCGAAGATATTGACTTCAAATCCGTCGGGGATCGACATCTTAGCCACCGCCTCAGCTGGCTTCAGGAACGGCGCATTACTGGTCTTAGGTTCTCTCGCCCCGACCCCACTCATAAGTGCCCAGGTA
Organism: uncultured Pirellulaceae bacterium; assembly: GCA_964640885.1. Taxonomy (GTDB): domain Bacteria; phylum Planctomycetota; class Planctomycetia; order Pirellulales; family Pirellulaceae; genus JAZADA01. The sequence goes on from CAZXJC010000411.1 coordinate 1,616, forward strand.
ATCCCCATGCCTAACAACGCAAAGACACATAATAATTTCTTCATTTCGGTAACTCCACTTGCTGGTCTGTCTGCAAGTACTTGATCAGGTCCAGAACCTCCTGGTTCTTCATCTTCAGTAACTGCCCCTCGGGCATCAGTGACAGGGGCGACACACGTCGCAAATCAATATCATCCTTGGGGATCACGACCCTCGGTTGCTCGGCGGTTTTCAAGACCAGTCGCTGGTCATTCTCTTCGCCGATCACCCCGGACAAAACGCGTCCGTTAACGGTCGTGATCATCACCATCTTATAGCTTTCCGGCACGTCATAGCTAGGGTCCAGCAGGTTAAGCAGGATATAGTTCAGGTTGGCACGGTTCGAACCGGTAATATTGGGGCCGACCTTGCCTCCCTCATCATAAAGGGTGTGACAGGCAACACATGTCTTCTTGTAGACCGCCCTGCCGCGCGAAGCGTCCGCCTTAGCCAACGCAGCCGGCGTCAACAACCGCTTATACTTGGCAATCAGCTGTGTCTTATCCTGGGCCACCTCCCGGACCGGGCCGTACACTTCCGTAAAAGAATCTCCCAGGATCGCCTGCAGGGAACGGGCGACGTAGGTCGGGACCTCTTGCTTGGCCACCGTTTTCGCCTTCATCGCCGCCAGCAGCGCCTGGGCATACGTCTTTCGCGTGGCAAGCGTTTCGATTACTGCCCGTTTTTCTTGGGCAGCCAGCCTGGGGTAACGTTTCAGTAGTAAATCAGCCGCTTTCGGTTGTTCCACCACGCCATAAGCACGAATCGCATCTAACCGCATGGCGGGCTCGTCAAGCAGAGCCAACAATTCGGCAAACACTTCTTTGTTTTGTTGCGCGAGTAACGCCCTGAGCGACCCTCGCCGTTCGCCAACGGCTGCCTTCTTATTGCGCACGGTTGCCAGCATCACTCTGATCGCCGCAGGATCACCAAACACTTGGCCCAGTTCGAGTGCCATTTTACGAACCTCGCTGTTCTTACTCTCGAGCAGTTTGCCGCTCACCTCACTCCAACCCTTCGGCGCTGGTACGTCCCGACGCCCTTCAAGGCCACTGAGGATACCCTTCAAAAGGGAGGCCTGGATTGCCGGATCCTCGGTCCCTTTCAGCACCTGGACCAACAGCCCGAGCGAGTCAGTCTCCTGGGCCAGCGCTTGGCTGACACTACCGGCGCAGAGGACAATGACGATCAACAGGCGGGCGCCTTCCCTTCCGCGCTCGAGCAGTCTGTAAACTTCGCTTTTCACTTGCATCGCAACACTCTTCTTAACCAAGACATTACTTGCTT
>CAZXJC010000412.1:0-4614 GCA_964640885.1 uncultured Pirellulaceae bacterium
ATTGTGAAACAGCAGCAATTTCCCATAGCCTGTCACCAGCAGATCAGGAAAACCGTCGTTGTCAAAATCACCCGCGTGGCAACCGTGGGTGTACAACGGATCATCCGCCAGGTCGGCTGCAACCGTCACTTGTTGAAAAGATAACTCCCCGCTATTTCGATAGAGCGCCGCTGGCAACCCTAATATCTTCTTACCCTCGTATCTTCCGCCACCGGTAAAAAAGACGTCTAGTTGCCCATCCAGATCGTAATCCAAGACCGCGGTCCCACCACCGAGCGACTCCAAGATCGAGTTATGTCCCGCTTCACGCCCATTTTGGTAAGTAAAATCAATCGTGGCCGCCGACGTTTTGTCGATTAATTCGACGTCCTTGGCGACTTCAGGTTGCGCAGTCTCCTCTCTCAACTGCTCCTGCTGCTGGTCAGTTTGATCTAGATCAGGAGACTGTGTCTCGTCGGCAGACCCCTGTTCAGGAGTCGAAGGACACCCTGTCAACAGCAGAGAAACCACCACCAGCATTACCGTGGCGGGTAGCATTCTGGCGATTGTAAAATCGATCACTTGTTTCATGGGGTATTTTGAACCGGCACGGTTTGACGCCGCTGGTATTCCTCTGCTAATTCAAGAAACCTGTCATTTTCTGGTTCTTCGTCATAACGTTTGCGATAATATTTTTCGAGTTCCCTCAAGGATTCAATGTGGTCCGGAGCAATAGTCATGTTGCTCCGCAACCACATCAGGCCTTCCCGTCGCGAACCATACTGCATGTAAATCCTTGCTATCTTCAATCGCGTGTCTGCACTGGAAGCATCCATCGTAATCCGTTCAGCCAGGTCACTGGCGTTGGCCAACTGCTCGTTAATCTCTCGTACGGCCAGGAAATGTTCCTGGGCTTCAGCAGGGCTTCCCTGTTCACGCAAGACAATGGCCAGGTGATACCGAGCATCTGTATGCTGTGGATCGGCTGCGACAATCGGTTCCAAACGCAGCCGCGCTTTCTGGTACTCTCCATCATCCAAGTCAAGCCGCGCCAGTTCGAAATTGGCTGTCACATCCTGTGGATCGATTTCGAGTATCTCATCCAGCTTCTGGCGTGACTTGTCCGGCTTCCCCAGCAATCGGTAACAATGCCCCTGTCCTGCCAGGGCAGTCAACTTGAGTGCCTTGTCCTGGGCAGCCACAAGAAAATACTTCATTGCCCGGTCAGGGTGTTTTTGGGTTAGCAAGACACTTGCCAAGTGATAAGCGGACTGAGCGTGCTTCGGATCAACAGCCAACGCCTTACGAAAATCGGCTTCCGCCTCCTTCCATAACTCAGCGTTCATCTGGACCGTTCCACGCAAGAACAGAGGGCGTGGGTCCTCTGGGAAATCGCTGGCCCAGCTACTGAGCAACTGACGAGCAGCTTCGTACTGCTGAATCTGTAAATAACCCTGGATGAAGGCATTGCAAATTTCCTGCTCGTCCCCTTGGGGATCGTTCAACAAGGTGGCCAATTCTCGTTCAGCCCCTCGCATTTCCCCCAGTTGCGCCTTCGCCAAAGTCTGCTCTCGATTTAACTTCTTCATGTCATAACCCGCATCTCGGGCAGCCAACAGGTGTGTCTGCATCTCTCTCAAATGGCCACGATGTCGCGCCAGCCGGGCTCGCAAAAACTCAACTTCCGCTTTCCAAGATGGCTGTTGAGGCCAGCGTTTACCGGCAGCTTCCAGTAATTGTTCGGCCTCAGTATCGTTGCCAAGACGCAACGCTTCCTTAGCCGCCCAGGCCGGTTGTCGTACGTACCAGCACCAGCCACCAGCAAAGAGGCAAATGAGCGCCACTAGCAAGATAACCTGCCGCCAACGAATTGGCTTTGAGGAACGCCGGACAGGCTTTTTTCGTGATTTCATGAGATCAAACCAACTACTAAGAAGAGCTACCCTGGGGGTGCTCTTCATTGTAAGCCAAAGCAGCTATTTAGTGGATAAATTAGTCGGGCTGTCAGCATTCGTCGCTGATTTCTTAGGCTGCGAAAGTGTTTGATTCCACCAAATCGTTACATCTGATCGAACTGCACCCGATATTTCCCGAAATTGCCCTACCGCAATGTCGACGTCACCGTCATTGTCGAAATCTGCGACATCTGCCGTCGCATGGTAGCACTGCCCCGCTTCCAAGGAATGAGACACAAATATGCCATCAGCAACCTGTTCAATCCAGATCAGCGAATTGAACTGGGCTGAATTATACTTCTGCATCATGTTGTCCGAGATCAAGGCACAGGCAACCAGGTCCAAGTCTCCATCATTATCAAGATCGGCAACGGCCGCTCGATGCACCCCAGGCATCGATGCCAGTAAGTGCTGTTTCCAACTGCCATCTGCCTGCTGCTCCAGCCAGTGAACCCCATGGTATGGAGCTACATAGAAACGGTCGAACATGTCGCCGTTGGTATAGATCAGGTCCAGGTCTCCATCTTGGTCCAGGTCAGCAGCCTCCAGCCCACTGGTTCCAAACGACGGGTTATCAGCTGAAAATATCGTCTGCAGACGAAACGTTCCGTCACCACGGTTAAAAAAACCGACTACTGACTCGTGTTCCTGGCTGAGCAAAGCCACGAAATCCATCTTTCCATCTCGATTCAAATCAACGGGTGTGACGCTAATACAACCATGACGATCATCCACCACCCGCTGGCGAAACTGTGGAATTCCCGCTTGCAAGCCGAGGTTTTCCAGGATGTGAATCTGCCCCGTGGAACGCCAGCCAAACTCCGCAACCACTAAATCCTGATCCCCATCCTGATCAAAATCAGCCGCCTCAATATCCGTCACTCGACCGACATCCCCCAGCATCTTGACCGAATCAAACCCACTTCCGGAGGCCCGCGGACGCAACCACAATACTTGCCCCTTACCATGATCCTCCGGCAAAAAACTGCCCAAATCCGCTACCAGAAGCTCTTCCTGCTGGTCGTTATCTAAATCAACGAGGGTCGTATGAGCGGGGTGAGGAACGATTGCCTGACGACCATAGGTTACCCCCGAAGGAGACAAAAACATCTCCACGACAAAACCTCGTCGCATATCAGAAACCCACAAAGCCGGTTTTGCTGCCTGTGGTCTTGTCGGCCCTTTACCAAACCAGCGAACATTAGCAACTGCCGGTGGAGACGGGTCAACCTCTTTATCGATTTCCGTATAAGCATGATCCGCTGACACGAAACGGACTTTTGGATCAGCCGCTGGCTTTACTCCCGGTTCGACTAGCAGTTCTTTAGGAGCCAGTCGCCGGTAGTACTCTAGCACGATCCGTTTCGGCGGCATCTTAAGGTCGCGGCGGCCTGAATCGAAGTAAAAACGATAACCATCTTCGATCTCCTCCGGCCAGGCTGCCTGCGGAAACTGGTCGGGGGTCGGCACCGCATGACAATCACCACAGAAGCTCGCCACTTGGTCCCTGGCGGCAACCATATCGAAGTCGTCCTCCGCCGAGTCGAATGTATCCGACTGCGACAAATCCGAACCTCCGTTTTCCGCCTTTTCACCGTTGCGAAAAAAAACCACGAGCGAGGATGACCCAACGAGCAGTAACAGTACTAACACCCAAAGAATGCGTTTGTTCATGCTCCAGCATCTCTTTCCGCAGAACTACTTATGTCACGGTCACCAGCGCCCGGGCTCCTCGACGAAAAACCACGGGCACTTCGATTAAACCCGTTGCCCATCGGATTTACATTATATCTGATCTGTTACGCAGGGGGCCCGCTATTGGGTTCGGGAATAAGTCAGCCTAAAATTCATCCAATTGCGGGAAAACATTGGTTTCCTCAAACCTGTCCCGGTTGTTTTGCTGGAATCGGTGTAGCATGTAAAATCAGGGCAACTGCCAGAGATGGTCAGACCTGTACAACAGGCAAGGAACCAGTATGTTAAGTGGACCAATTCACTGGCTGCAGTCCTTTCATGAAACTACGACTTATTCAGGACCCGATACTAAGTAACGGACGTTTCGCACTGTACGTCAGCAGGAAGTTTCACTGAAACTGACAACCGTCGGAGCAAGCGATTGATAAAGAAATCAGTATTTTTCTAGACGAGTAATGAGCCGATGCGGAAAACAAAATCGATGCCGGTTTCTCCAGGTCATCATGGCAGCTTGGTGACGATTCTGCTGCTAACCACGCTCTGTTACCACGTTGGAAACTCCAGCCCCTTGGTGGCGGCTGAACTACAATACCCGGTCGCTGTTGCTGCCGGATCCTCTGGAACGATCTATGTAGCTGACCGCAAGCTGCCCGGCATCTGGCAACTTACAGATGGCAAGTTGGAAGTTTTTGTTTCCGGTGACAAAAAGATCGGCGGGTTCCTCAACGCTGTCCGCTGTCTGGCGATTGATGCAGAAGGCCACTTACTGGTCGGCGATAGCGCCACGCGAGAAATTTATCGAATCGACAAAGACAAGAAAAGCACCCCACTCACCGCGGGGGGAATTGGCATTCCGATGGATATCGCCGTCACCGCTCAAGGTGATCTGCTGGTCAGCGACCTGGAACTGCACTGCGTGTGGAAAGTAGCCAAAGCAGGCAGCAAACCAACAAAACTGGCCACCCTGACCGGACCCAGCGGAGTT
>CAZXJC010000413.1:0-3152 GCA_964640885.1 uncultured Pirellulaceae bacterium
GGAACAACATCCGCGGAGTCGACCTGCTGCAAAGCATGCCAAACGTTGCGCCAGACCGAATTGGCTGTATCGGGCACTCCCTGGGTGGACACAACACCCTCTTCACGTCGGTCTTTGAGCAACGGATTCAAGCCGTGGTAACAAGCTGTGGAATCACGGCCTTTCATCATTACAACAAGAGCAAGTTAGCTCACTGGGCTCAAGACAACTACATGCCCCGCGTCCGTGAACTTTACGGTAATGATCCAAACCGTATCTCGTTTGACTTCTATGAAATCATTGCTGCCCTGGCACCGCGCGGCGTCTTTATCAATGCACCATTGCATGACGGCAATTTCGAAAACACGGGAGTTCGCAAGGTAGTCGGTTCCGCCAAGTCCGTCTACAAACTGTTTGACAAGGAATCGTCACTCCAAGCGGTCTATCCCGACTGTGGTCATGACTTCCCGGAAGCCATTCGCCAGCAGGTCTATCGCTGGCTGGACGAGCAGTTGAAATAACCCGTTCCGCAACGCCTGCGCTCAATCGCCCGAGAGTGATCGCAGGCTACGCACCACGATCCGGCTGCCCTGGATCTCGACTACCTTCACCTTTTCCCCAGCGTCCACGAATTCTCCGTCGGTGACGACGTCCACTAGCTGGTCTCCCACAGTCATCTTTCCCGAGGGTCGCAAAGGTGATTCGGCTTTACCCTCGTCACCCAAGGTAATCCCCTCCACCGAAGTCGGCGGTGCCGAGCGCGGATCAACCGCCTCGTCCCCAACAGCTGCCCCTGTCTCTGACGTCAAACGGGCGACTCCCAGAGGCACTGCATCAACAACCGGCGGCGTCAAAGCCAGCCGCCGCAAAAAGGGTATGTCACCCAGGTAATAAACGATCGAAAGGCCACCCACCAGGCAAACCGCAGTGGAAATACTGATCACCATGAACCAGTCTCCCGTCTCTGCCCACTCTGCCGGTGTGCTCGGAATAATATGTGTCTGGCAAGCCATCAGGATGGAGGCACAGATCAGCAGGAACCCACCCAGGCCCGCGACTCCAAAACCAGGAATCACGAAAACCTCCAGTAATAGGAAGAGGACACCCAGTCCAAATAGCATCACTTCTAGCCAGCCAGCGGTCCCACCCAGAAAGCGGCTCCAGAAAAAAAGCGTGAAACAAAGTCCAGAGGTCAGGCCACCAATGCTAATTCCCGGGGCACTGAACTCCACGAACAGTGCGATGATGCCGATCACAAACAACAAGCCTGTTACAAAACGCGTATTGAGAATGATAATCGTTTGATCCACCCAATTCGGCTCGGCTATGATCCAGTCGTCCGCCAGGTGCAACTCTTTGCGCAATTGTTCTCGACTTTCACAAACAAAATCGGCCAGTGTCAATTCGACCGCCCGCTCTCCGCTCACGGTCAGGAAATAATCCTTGCGGGATTCATCGACCTTGGCCACTTTTTCCCATTGCCCAGGGTCATCCTGCTTCTGGATTTCCTCTTCCGACATCCAGGTTTCTTCGTTCGTAACCCGGTGCTTGACCTGGTAAACAACCCAGTCCATATCGACCATCGCATGAGCCAGTGTCCCTGGTCGCCCAGTAGAGTCTGCCAGTTCGCGAATCCGACCTGCCAGCGCGCTGCGAATTTTCTCGGGGGCATGGCGGAACATGGCGTTCTCATCCATGAAAATCGGTCCCGCATCACCGAACTTGGCCGTCGAGGCCACCGCGATCGTCCTGGCTCCCAGGGCCGTAATGGCCGCTCCGCTATAAGCCTGCTCCGGCACGTAAACCACCAGGTCTGCCCAGGTCACCGATTTAAGTAACTCCGCACAGGCGAAACTTGCTTCCAACTCGCCACCGGGACTATCGATTTCCACCACGATCAAATCGGCATTGGCTTTTCGAGCCCGCTGTAATTGACGACTCAAGTACTGCGGCAACATGGTCCCAATGGGACCTTCAAAACGCATCAGGACCCCTTTCTGATGGGTCCGTTTACGCAGTTGCTCAAGGTACGCCTGGTCAGCGCCAAGCAACTGCTGCTGCCAACTCGCCAGCAGGCCAACGAGCAACAACAGGACACTGACAAGTGCTCTCAAGGAAATTCGTTCTAAATTAAGTCGTGCCATCGCTCACTACTTCTTATCGGACTGTTACTCGACAGCAAAAATCATCACGGCAACCACCATCATGACGGTTCTCGTTTCAGATTGTAAGCGTGGCATGTCCAGCCGGCTGGTGTCAATCCTTTTCTCTTCGCACCTACCAACCAGCCAAGGGCACCGCTATATTTGGATTAAAACAAGCCGAAGACCATTCCGTGACGCTGGTTTTCCCCGGTTTAAGATGAAAATCGACACCAGTCTCAGCGGTCTGACCTGCAACAAGGGATTTTATTGATATGGCGCGAAAACTAATTCTCTTGACCGAGGGACACTCGAACCCACATACGGCCAAGACAGCCTGTAGCATTCTTCGCTATCGACCAGAGGAAGTGGTTGCCGTGCTCGACAGTACCCAGGTCGGTAAACCGTGCGAGGAAGTTCTGGGAACTGGAGCCGGTATCCCCTTCGTCTCGAACTTGGATGAAGCGTCGGAGGCAAACACCCTGCTGATTGGTATTGCCCCACCTGGTGGCCAGATCCCACAAGCCTGGCGAGTGGTTATCCTGGCTGCCATCGAGCGGGGCATGGACGTGGTCTCGGGACTGCATGACTTCATTACCGAGGATGAAGAGTTCGTCGCAGCAGCAGCTCAAAAGCAGGTAAACCTCGTTGATGTGCGCAAGAACGATTTCCAGAAAATTGCTCGTCGTCCACCGTTCCGAGAAGAATGCCTCCGCATTCACACCGTCGGCCACGATTGCAGTGTCGGTAAAATGGTAACCGCTATTGAAATCACGAACGCCCTCAAGGAAAGCGGACATGATGCCAAGTTCCTGGCCACCGGCCAAACAGGAATCATGGTCGAAGGAGATGGTTATCCGATCGATCGCATCGTGGCAGATTTCGTCAGCGGGGCAGCCGAAGATCTTTTACTCCAGAACCAACACCACGAAATCCTGGTCTTTGAAGGACAGGGGAGCCTTGTGCACCCCTCCTACTCAGCCGTTACCCTCGGCCTGCTCCACGGCTGCCAGCCTCACGCCCTTATCCTTT
>CAZXJC010000414.1:0-9299 GCA_964640885.1 uncultured Pirellulaceae bacterium
TTGCTCGCGGGACCTCTGAGCAAATCATACAACTCATCTTTAACATGCAACCAGTGATTCGGCATCCCAGCGGTGATCGGATGTTTCGCATCCCGTACGATGATGGAAAACGGATGCTGCGGTCCATGGTGTCCACCACGACCTTTCGACTCATCTCGCACCAGCTTGTCCTGATCGTTGAAATAGACGTAGGGTCCTGATTTCTCGCTGCGCCCACCCCAGCCGCCGAGGCCAATAATTTCGTTATATTCTTTCCAGTTACCAAAGGCATTATTGGCAGCATGCACCACGACGAAACCACCTCCTGCCTGCACGTAATCTACGAACGCTTGCTGCGTCTCTTTCGGCCAGGCGGCTCCGTTGTAGTTGGAAATAACTACGGAATACTTAGAGAAGTTTGGTTTGAAGCTCGGATCCGTTCCCTTCTTGGCCGTGGTCGCAACATCAACCTGAAACAGCTTAGTCTCTTCCAGGTAACGTTTCATCATCTTGGTCGTCTTCGGCCAAACGCCATGATTATTCTGACCTTCTATAATCAGCGCTTTCATCGGTTCAGCAGCCTGAATCTGTAGACCAGCCAACATCACCAACGATAACGCCCAAAGGGAAATCACTCGCTTCATCGATCTTCTCCTCGTCATTCTGTAGTTTGTTATGGCCAACTGACCAATCAACTGGCAAACAGTAACTTATTTATTCAACCGACATACGACTACACCAGTGTAACCGGCCCCACCCAACAAGCAAAGCTTTCCAACTCGTTTCACAAGCAAGCACCAGCAAAACACTCTGCCTGCTGACAAAATGACTTATTGCTGTTTGGTCTGGTATGTCTTTTGATGCCCGTGTGCCGGGATCGAGACCTGATAGGAATTCCCATCAGGGGCGACTGACAGCTTGATGTAGTTGGCCTTACAGTCCTTCTCGACGTTGGCGATATAGGAATCTGGAGTGTTATTGGTAACGCCATCGGGACGCAGATTCTTGTGCATCTGGTAAATGGCCTGAATCGACTTGGTTCCCTTTAGATTAGCAAACACTTCCGGCGCACATCCCTTGGTAACCCCGTTGTTCATGATCGCTACTCGGGGCTGCAAGCTGCGCAAAACAAGCGGATTGTTACTGCTATCCAAACCATGATGCGTGACTTGATACACATCTACCTGGCCGACAAGATTCACGGGACAAACGAGCCGTGTTTCCTGGTTCCACGTCAAATCACCAGCATCAAAGAAACGAAACTTTCCAAAGCCAAGTTTCACAACAACGCTGTTGGCATTGTCCGAACCGTCTCGATTCTTGGACTTGGCCTCAGCACAAACTTCCTTGTTGGCCACAGCAGCCGGGATTGCCGGGACAAATTTCTTTTGTGCTACCAGGCATTGTAATTTCAGTTTTGCAGGCGCTTCTTTAAGCGGCAACACGTCTCCAGGACGAATCACTTTGCGATCTTTACACTTGAACGTGAAGTAGGCCTTACCCGGATCATCGGGCATCCCTTCAAAACGACCGTTGTCATAAACCGTACCGATCGGCAAGAGCGTGGCCAGGGTGGCTGCACCCCCATAATGATCACGGTGGTAATGCGTCACAATTAAGTGATCAATACTTCTAACCTTGGCCACCCGTGTCGCTACTTGGACAATGCGATCTGGATCACGAATTCCAGGATTACCAGTGTCAATCAGCACCGTTTCATTTTGCGGGGTTACGATCAGCGTGGCAGCTCCCCCTTCGACATCGACCCAGTAGATATCCAGTCGCCCATCAGCCTTGCCAGCCTGCAAAGATGTCACCATGGTCAAACACGCACAGCAGATCCCGAGGGCCATTACGACACGACGTTTCATCCGATTTCTCCCCAAGTTTGAATACTTCTTGCGAGACCAATGGTCACCGTGACCGGATGCTCGAGCATTCCTCAAGCCCTACTAATAGACCATGGGCCGGGTGCAGAGAAAACCACTGCCGTGGCGAAAAGACTTCCAACCCAATTCTCTCAGGACAATCGTCCTTAGATCAATTCTGACATCGGTTTGACGCCTTCCGGGATTGGATAGTACGGGCGTCCGCGTAAATCAAACTCACGGACTGCTCTCAGGTTGACACCCATATTTTGATAGAGAGTGGCAAGTACTTCCGCAAACGTCGTAGGACGATCGGTAGCGTATTCGCCCAATCGATTCGTCGCCCCGATCACTTGTCCAGTACGCATTCCGCCGCCAGCGAGCAGTGCACAGGAAACACGTGGCCAGTGATCGCGACCGGCGTTCTTATTGATTTTCGGTGTCCGACCGAACTCACCCCAAACCACCACCGAAACATCACGATCCATTCCACGATCATGAAGATCCTGTACGAGTGCTGAAGTAGCACGGTCCAGCATCGGCATATCCTGGCGAGCACGACTGAAATTACCGCCATGCCAGTCCCAACGACTGAAATTAAGCGAAACGCAGCGTGCGCCCGCTTCGACCAGCCGCCGGGCAATGAGAAAATTCTCAGTCATCTTCGGTGCGCCATCGGCACGGAAGGTAGGATCGCCTTTACCATACCGCTCGACCAGCTTGGGATCTTCATTGCTGATGTCCAGGGATTCTGCCAGTTGCGAAGAAGTTAAAATACCGATCGCCTGTTGCGTGAACGCATCCAGCCCGTCCATGGCTCCCGTGCGGTCTACTTCGCGACGGATGGTATCGAGCGACGCTAACAACTGGTTACGGTTCTTCAGGCGATCCAAGGTGATTCCCTTGAGTACCATGTTTTCTGTTTTGCTGGTTTCGTTCTTGCCTCCAACGAGTCGGAACGGTGCATGTTTCATGCCCAGGAAACCACCGTTACCTGGATCACCCCAGGGAGCATGACCTGTCTTGTAGAAGAGGCTCACATGTGCTGGAATTGTCGGCCTTACTGGACCCTGAACACGAGAAATCCAGGCACCCATCGACGGCCAACCGCCGGCCGGAGGGTTAGCGGGTGGATAACCGGTCATCGCCTGAAAAGAAGCATGGCCACCGCTGGCACCCACGATCGAACGAATCGGTACAAACTTGTCCATCATGCCAGCGATCTTGGGAAACAATTCGCCAATCTCGATGCCCGGGACATTCGTCTTGATGGGCTGAAATTCACCACGAATCTCAGACGGAGCATCCGGCTTCAAGTCCCACATATCTTGATGAGGGGGTCCACCAGGTAAAAAGATGTTAATGATTGCCTTATGTGATCGACCGATGCCAGACTGAGATTCTGCTCGGAGTAACTGTGGCAGCGTTAAGCCGCCCATGGTCAAACCACCAATCTTGAGAAAATCACGGCGGGAAGCACCATCACAAAATTCACTGCGGCGAGAAGACCGACCCAAGATCGTCAACATCAGCATACTCCTGTCGTTAAGTCACCAAACTCACGCGGACCTCATCCAATACGGTCCGTCAGGCTAATGATAATCGGCGGTAATCGTATCAAAACCGATTGATTTGTACAATCTTATCTTACCTATCGACCAAATTCAGACAAGCCACTAAAAGAAAAATTCGCCTCTCTAAGAATCGGCCGTAAACCATTACAATTATGTTACTTATGAGGATTTACCGGAACTGGCTGGCAGCTAGAGAAGCAGTTCCCAGCCAGCCCCAAAAACCAAACCAGTCAGCTTGCTGGCCTCCGCTGGCGAACGGATCAAAGAGCCTCCCAACAGTTGTCCACTAATCGGCAACTCATGACACATAGCCATGGTCAGAAAACCATTGCCAGGCATCCTGGACAATCGTCTCAACAGCTCGTATCTGGTAGCCAAGTTCGGTTTGGGCACGCTCACTGCTAAAGCAGTGAAACATGCCGGACAATCGTGTTGCCGCAGAGTTCAGTTCAGATTCTCTACCGGTAATTTTTGCCATTAGATCATTCATCATTCCAACGGCTCGCACTCCTAACGGGCCGGCCCGCATCCAGGGTGCTCGGGTACCCGTGATCTTAGCGAACAGTTGCCAGCTCTCGAGATAACTCATGTTGTGGCCAGCCATAATATAATTACGGCAACAAGTGCCACGATCGATCGCGGACAGGATACCTAGGGCAACATCACGTGCATCACACACGCTCATGGCACCGCGCGGCGCAAATGGCATGAAACGACGAGCTACCTCCAACAGCATCGCACCGGAAGACGGTTTCCAATCCCAGGGGCCGAGCATAAAGGCTGGCTGAACAATCACCGCGTCGAGTCCTGCTTCGACCAGTTGCCGTATTTCCTCCTCGGCAGCTCGTTTTGACTCGACGTAGGGACAAGGAATAATGGGCAGCTTGACTGATGCTTCATCCGCAACCTGGTTGGCCGCGGCCACGCCCAGCGTATTGACCGTGGAAACATGGATCAGGCGCCCTTTTTGCTGCTGCATGGCCCTGGCCACGTTGGCTGCCCCCTCCACGTTGATCGACTGGTGAAGTTCCCTATCTAACCAGCCAATTTTCACATAGCCGGCTGCATGGACAGCTACGTCAACTCCCTGGCAGGCCGCCTCAACAGCAGCCGCATCACGGATATCACCGTAAACCAGGTCTACTTCCAGCCCCTCTAATGGACGCGGGTCACTTGTTTCTCGCACTAAAACACGCGGTCGAAGCTGGCGGGCCAGCAGTTCTCGAACCACGTTATTCCCTAATAATCCGGTCGCCCCGGTCACCAAAATCTGCATACGTTACTCAACTCCCTGCCTGTTTTCTCACCCCGTAACAAGTCACTCATAATCTTCGGGGCATTCATAAAAGCAGCCTTCGCATAGTATAATCGGATCAGCCACTTGGAGGGGAGATGGTACCGCCCTGGCTTGGACTAACAGGAAGGTGGCGGACCTTACTTTTCCATCACTACTAATTAGCGCGGCGGTCAGCCAGTCACTGGGATTGTCTGAATTACCGTGTCCCTTTTTTGATAATTCACTTACGCCATGTCTGCTGTTGAAATTAAAGCCGTTACAACCCGTCGCGAAAAAAAACAGTTTCTCGAACTTCCCTGGAAACTCTACAAAGACAGTCCTCACTGGATCCCTCCCTTGCGGTTGAACCAGAAAGAGCTCGTGGGATTCAAGCCTCATCCGTTTTACGACAACAACGAACGGCAGGCTTTCCTGGCTACCCGCAACGGAGAACCGTGTGGCAGGATCCTGGGAATCATCAATCGTGAACACAACCGTCGTTACAAGGAAAACCGTGGCTTCTTTGGCTTCTACGAATCGGTTAACGATGCCGAGGTTTCGAACGGGCTATTTGACGCAGTCATGCAATGGCTTGACCAGTATGGTATTCGGCAAGTTCGGGGCCCAGTCAATCCATCGCTCAACTACGAATGCGGTTTGCTGGTTGAAGGTTTCGACAGTTCGCCCTCTTTCATGATGACTTATAACCACCCGTATTATGAGCAGTTAATTCGAGAGTATGGTTTTGAAAAAGTCCAAGATTTGTACGCGTTTTGGGGCCATGTGGAAATGCTCGAAACGCTGGACGAAAAACTGGAAGTCATTGCAGCAGCTGCGGCCGAGCGATTTAACGTCAAGATGAGAAGGATTAATCCCAAGCGATTCAAACAGGAAGTCCGCGCTTTTCTCGATATTTACAACCAGTCCCTGGTAAACACTTGGGGATTCACTCCCCTCTCCGAACGGGAAATGGAGCACATGAGTAAAGGACTCCGGCAACTCATTGCGCCAGAACTGACCACGATGGCAGAAGTCGACGGACGCCCCGGCGCTGTCGCTTTTGGCCTGCTGGATTACAACCCTCGCATCAAGCAAATTGACGGACGGTTGTTCCCGTTTGGCTTCTTGAAACTGCTCAATAACCGTAAAGGCATCAAGAATGCTCGCATTTTGAGTACTAATGTCATTCCAGAATACCAGCGGTGGGGATTAGGTGTGACGGTCCTCTCACGACTCAGGCAAGATGTCCTCGATTGGGGACTTGAAGAGGTGGAATTCTCCTGGGTTCTGGAGACAAACCACCTTTCTTACAAAACACTTCAACGAGGTGGGGCCAAATTGAACAAAACCTACCGACTTTTTGACTTGGACCGATGAGTGCTGGTGGCAGTCGTCTTTTTCCGAATCACCGTTATGAAGCACCTTTTCTTCACAATTCCGCTTCACTGTTACTTAACTTTCTCTCTAAGCATCTTCACTTAATTGCAAAATCGTGGCACAATCGAATGTTCGAGTTCCGGTCCATGACCTTGTAAGTAATTCGAATACCTGCCCAGACGCCAAGCGGTCACTTCGTTCCCCGGCTGGCACCGTCTGCAACCACGATTTTGACCATGATCTGTTGAAAATACGTCGCACACCAGGAGTTCTTTAACGAACGACAATGAACCAGAATTGTGAAGTTGTTATCACCGGAATCGGCGTTGTCAGTCCAATTGGCATTGGAAATGACGTCTTCTGCCAGTCTCTCAAAGACGGGATTAGCGGAATCAAGGCGTTTGATTTCCCTGGAGCAGAACTGCTCGCTTCCGGGTTCGGTGGTTCGATCGACGATTTTGAAGGCAAGGCCTACGTCAAACCTCGAAAGAGTCTCAAGGTCATGTGCCGCGTAATTCAACTGGGCTGCGCTTCGGCAGAACTGGCAATGCAAGATGCTGGCCTGGAACCGGGACAAACGGATCCGGACCGCCTGGGCGTTGTCTTCGGTAACGAAATGCTTTACGGCGAAGCAGCGGACCTGGCCGATGCCGTTGAGGGTTGTCTCGAGGATGGCCAATTTCAATATAAACACTGGGGCCATCAAGCGATGCACAACATGTATCCCTTGTGGTTACTCAAGTACCTTCCCAATATGACTGCCTGCCATGTCGGCATACGACACGATGCTCGCAGTCATAGCAACTCCATCACGATGGCTGAGGTTTCCAGCTTACTGGCGATCATCGAAAGCGTCATGGTAATTCAACGTGGCCAGGCAGATGTCATGATTGCTGGTGGAGTCGGCTCGCGACTGGGAATCACCCAGATGCTGTACCGCGGACAAGAGGGCATTTCTCAACACAAAGACAACCCCCAGGGCGCATCGCGTCCTTTTGATCAGCAACGTGATGGAACGGTCAATGGCGAAGGAGGCGCTACCTTAATCCTGGAACGTGGCGACTATGCACGTGCTCGTGGAGCCAACATCCTGGGTGTCATTGGTGGATACAGCAACACTTTTGCCGGCGCTTCAGCTCCGGATGCACTGGAAAACGCTATCTGCACATCAATTCAACAAGCCACCAGCCAGTTACCTGAATCCCAGCGTGAAATTGGTTACGTAAATGCACATGGAGCCAGTACTGTTGAAGGAGACGCCATCGAAGCACGGGCCATTGAGCGTTGCCTGCAGCAGACTCCCGTGACAGCCTTAAAAAGTCAATTTGGTAATTTGGGAGCCGGAAGTGGCGCTGTAGAAATGGCTGCCAGTGTTCTGAACCTAAACTCCAACACGATTCCCCGCACGGTTAATTACGAGTTTCCTGACCCAGCCTGTCCAGTCCAGGTTGTTACTGAACCAGCGCAAACCCATGCGGCAGGGACAGTCCTGATGCTCAACTATTCAACCTCAGGTCAGGCTACCGCAGTGGCCGTCACCCAGGCTCAATAAGCCCAGCTGGTGCACCTGGAGCCGATCAAAAAGAGGCTTTCTCCGCTCGGCAGGTGTTCACTTTGCGCACCGCTAGCGCAGCAGCAAAGATTATTTAGATGGTCCCTGATGACCACGGTCACGTCGCAATTGCAACGTTTCACCCTGCTTTGAACGAATGCTGCTGTGGGGCGTCTGCCCCGTATCACCAGCAGATTCAAGAGCTGATTCCTGTGGTTCTTCAACCAATCCAGGCCCTTCCGACGATGGCGGCCTTTTGGGACAAAAATACTTACCTAGCGGACTGGCAAGCAGAGCGGGTAAGAAGATCAGGTCTCCGACCAGTGCAGCGACCAGCAAGGTCAGCATCATAACGCCAAATCGCTGAGTCGGGGTAAAGGTACTGAAGGCAAAAACGCTGAGACCCAACCCACCAATCAAGGTCGTCTGGGTCATCGCTCCAGCACATCGATCGTAGGCTAGCATAATCGCATCCCGTCGACTCTTTCCTTGCAAAATTCCTCCTCGGAACCAGGTCAAGAAATGAATCGTATCATCAACGGCAACTCCCATTGCCACACTGGCCGTCATCATGGAACCAATGTCCACCATGATTTTCAGGTGGCCCATAATGCCAAAAATAACAACGACGGGAAATACATTGGGTAGCATCGAAAGCATACCGCCTCGTATGCTCAACAAGTTCTTTGCAGTAACACGACCGGAACGTAACAAGATCATCATGACAACAGCAATCATCACGAATGCCCAAGCGATACTTTCAATCAAGCTGGTCAGGAGGGTTCGCTGTGCCTTAAAGACGATCGGCACAACACCCGTGTAAATGACCTGGAGCCCCTGCCCCGGCATCTCACTGGTCTTGGAAATTGACAACTGTTCCCAGTCCACCTTTTCCAAGTCCGTAGCTACCGGACGATATAGCAACTGCTTTTCAGTCCCCTTTAAATCTGCTAACTGAAAGGACGGACCACTTGCCAGTTTCAATTGCTGGTCATCGAGAACGATAACATGATTGAATCCCTGCAAGTACTTGTCCCAGGTCTCCGGTTTCATCTTGGCCAGTGACTGCTGGTGCTTTGGATTATTGTCATCGATCCAAAGTAAGGGATGAGGTAACCGTCGATTGTTACTGAATCCTTTCACCAGCAGCAAGTCATTGAGCGTGCGAGCAAAAATCGTCAATTGCAGGCGTTTTAAAGCCTCAGGATCATTTTCCTTGCCGATCATACCTGACAAGGGCTGGCTGGGATCCGCACCGATTACAAGTATTCGGTTACCATCAAAAAAGACATTCGGCGACCGATATCCCTCGGCGGCCTCTTGTCCGGTCTTAACCGATTGCTCTTCAAGCTGTTGCAAGAATGTGTCACGGAAGCGATAGGCAGCCAGGATAGGTTCAACCACGGTTTTCAACTCGTGAAAAAACTCACCGTAATCAACATCGTTGAGGGCTCCCAACCTTAATCCAACACGCCACAATTCACTGTCCGCCGTCTCCGTTACCTGGTCGCTGGCAGCCCCGATGGCCAGGTAATCCTCTTCCAGCAACCGTTCCCGATTGCGTTCCAGCAAACTGTTGATTGTATACCGCTGGGTACGAGCTGCTGGCGCCGGCAGTTCTGGAGTAAATGTCACTGCCGACATTCCGTGCCCAATAATGTCTTTCCCTTGCT
>CAZXJC010000415.1:0-2725 GCA_964640885.1 uncultured Pirellulaceae bacterium
TGACCACAAGTTCGACCCCATCCCTACCCAGGATTACTATTCCATCGCAGGGATCTTTCGCAGCTCCCGTCTTCACAACGCTCCGCTGTGCGACCCTAGTTACGTGAAGTCATACAACGATGGTCAAAAACGCATCAAGGCCGCGGACGGTTCGGTTAAGAAATTCCTGGCTGATCACAAGGCCACCGCAGCCCAGTCCAAGGTAGGGGAGATTGCAGCGTACATGGGGGCCGTCTGGACCCACCAGGCCACACGCGCCCAGGGTTCTGCCGTGTCCACATCAGAACTTGCCAAGTCTCAAAACCTCAATGAATACCTACTCAAACGTTGGGTTTCCTTTCTGGACCCGAAAAATATGGGCAAGTTAACCGCCTTGGATGCCTGGTTCGCTCTCGATCGCAAGACGGAAAAGGCTAGTTCGTCATCCCCACTCCCCGACCCGGTCGCCCGCGTCGCCCAGGATTTCCAGGACCGAATTGAATCTCTGCTTAACGTGAAAGACGGCGTAGCCAGCACTAATCTGGTTGCGAGTAAACCGGGAACAGCTCACAAGGCTGGTCAGCCCCGGTTCGTGACGCCACTGGTCACCAAGGTTCGGCCGACAGCTGGGATCGACTTGGACATCACCGGGTTCAAGGAGCTCTACCTCGTTGTATCTGACGGGGGCAATGGCAAGAGTTGCGACCATGCTGACTGGATAGCGCCACGGTTGATTTCTGCCAAAGGCGAAGAACTCAGCCTCACCAAGGTCAAGTGGAAGAAGTCGGAAGGTTTCGCAGCCACCAAGATCGACCGCAATTACCAGGGGAAACCAATCAGGGTTGGCGGCAAAACCTACCCAACCGGATTCGGAATTCATGCTCCTTCCACACTTCATTTTGAAATACCTGCGGGCTACATCCGATTCAAGGCAACGGGTGGTCTCGACAACAGCGGTTCTGACCAGCCTGGTGGCTGCGGTGACCAGGCGAGTGTGCAGTTCAGCCTCTACAGTGAGACACCAGCCGGCACACCAACGACCGCTGGCAAGGATCTGCTGACCCGAGTCCTGGGAAAAGACGGACCGCTGGCGGTAGCCGACAAGGATCTCGAACAATTCCTGACTGGTGCGTCCCGAGCAGAACTGGTTGCCCTAAAAAAGGAACACGAAACCGCTCGCAGCGAGGCGCCGGCCATGTATGCCATAGCGCATGCCTATACCGAGAGCAAGGGCGCGGACATGAATGTGTTCGTCCGCGGCAACCCCGCGAACAAGCGAGAACTTGCTCCCCGACGTTTTCTGCGTGTGATTGCCGGGGACGACCGTCCCTCCTATACCGAGGGCAGTGGCCGTCGACAACTGGCCCTGGCCATTGCAGCTACAGATAACCCACTCACTCCGCGCGTGATCGTCAACCGCGTCTGGCAACATCATTTTGGTCGGGGCATCGTCGCAACGCCCAGTAATTTCGGGAAACTAGGCGATCCACCAACCCACCCTCAGCTCCTGGACTACTTAGCGCGTCGTTTTATCGATTCCGGATGGTCCATTAAACAACTACACCGTGAAATCATGCTCTCCGCCACCTACCAGCTAGGGACCGACAACCACACCGCTAATTCCGAAATCGATGCGGACAATCGCTACCTATGGCGAATGAATCGTCGCCGGTTAGACGTTGAAGCGTGGCGCGATGCCCTGTTACATGTTTCCGGTCGTCTCGACGCCCAACTGCAAGGTCCATCGACCATGTTGTCTGACCCTAAGAACGTGCGACGGACGGTTTACGCTAAGATCAGCCGCCACGAGTTAGACAGCCTGTTGCGGCTCTTTGACTTCCCTGATGCCAATATTACCAGCGCTAAGCGCAGCGAAACGACGGTTCCGCAGCAGCAACTGTTTGTTCTCAACAGCCCATTCATGGTGGAACAGGCTCAGTCTTTTGCTAAGCGTCTGCATGAGG
Source organism: uncultured Pirellulaceae bacterium (assembly GCA_964640885.1). Classification (GTDB taxonomy): domain Bacteria; phylum Planctomycetota; class Planctomycetia; order Pirellulales; family Pirellulaceae; genus JAZADA01. Next base: position 1,944 of record CAZXJC010000415.1, read on the forward strand.
AGGAGACTGAGACTCCATCTCGCATCACCCGCGCCTTTCAACTGGCCTACGGCCGGCCACCTACACAGAGAGAACTCGATCTGGGCATGGCCTACCTGGCACTTGAAGAGACTGAGACCAACAAGCTGACTCGCTGGGAACGTTACGCCCAGGTGCTACTAGGCGCTAATGAATTCATGTACCTCGACTAATCACTTCTCACTTAACTCAGCATTGCGGAAAACGTATCACACTAGCAGGGCATTCCTATTATGACTTCTTCCGAACGACCTACCGGCCTGACTCGACGTGAAACCCTGCAACGGATGGGCACGGGACTTGGCGTACTCGGCCTAGCCGGCTTATTGGCCGACCAGGGTGCTCTTGGCATCGAGTCCGGCAGTTCCATTTCGGACAAGCCGCTAGCCCCACGGGCTCCGCATTTCAAGCCGCGTGCCAAGCACGTGATCCATTTATTCATGAACGGAGGCCCGTCCCAGGTAGACACTTTCGATCCGAAACCTGCTCTCGACAAGTACAACGGCCAACGCCCTCCATCTGCCGACCTGAAGACAGAGCGTAAAACGGGCGGCCTCTTGAAATCGCCTTTTGCCTTCAAAAAATATGGCAAATCCGGCATCGAGGTCAGCGAGTTATTCCCGCATGTTGGCGGCGTCGTTGACGACCTCTGCATCATTCGGTCTATGCACACCAATATCCCCAATCACGATCCCTCCTTGCTAATGATGAATAGTGGCTAGACGCAGCCCACGCGACCCGCCATGGGATCTTGGCTGCTCTAT
>CAZXJC010000416.1:0-2821 GCA_964640885.1 uncultured Pirellulaceae bacterium
CGGTGGCAGGAAAATGGGTCGCTTTGGGCGCAAGCGGACCGCGGTCAGACGAGTCGTGCCCGGCTGCCTGTTGTGCCAGACCTGCAAATGCAAGGTAGCCAAATCCGGACGACAGAGACTTCAAGGCTGTGCGGCGAGAGACCGGTGTTAGCATGGTATCACTCATAATGGGTTGCAGGTGCGTTCAAAACAGTAAGTCGTCGATTCATCTTGCGATCATTTCAGTCAAGGTTACGAAACTCGGCCGTACATAGCATCGCCTGACAGAAACTCAGCATGGTCGACTCATCCTCGTCGTCCAGGAATTCCAGAGCCTGTTGAGTCTCGTCGTCATCCGGCAGGCGCCCGAAACACAATGCGAACGCGCGGCGAACCAGTTGGTTGTTGTTCGAAGTTTCCTTCCGTAGTCGCGCGGACAACTGTGCTGCTCGTTCCTGCACGAAAGGACTGTTCATCAGGTAGAGGGCCTGCACCGGCACGTTCGTTGTTTCTCGCTTGCCTGTCACGAGGCTCGGTTCTGCAAAATCAAACATGTTCAGGACATCCGGCAGGCGATCACGAATCACCGGCAGGTAGACAGAACGATGAGTCGAACCGTCGAGGTCTCGTGGCAGTTTCTTATCCAGTCCAATCAAAGCAATCGGACGATCGCCGATGATCGTGGCCACGTGAGATCCACCGGGACGCTCTAAGTTCAGTTCCCCGGATACGCGTAGCATCCCGTCGCGGATCGCTTCCGCCTCCAACCGCCGTTTGGGCATCCGCCACAGCAAACGGTTGTCCGGGTCTTTCTGAAACGCATCTGGATTGAACGTGGATGACTGACGATAGGTTCGTGAAAGCACAAGCCGACGAATGAGCCGTTTCGTTGACCACCCATCGTCCGCAAACTGCACGGCGAGCGTGTCCAACAACTCGGCGTGACTTGGCGTGCTGCCGCGTGTGACAAAGTTGTCGGTCGTCGGAACCAGTCCCTGCCCGAAGAGATGCTTCCACACTCGGTTCACGAAGACGCGACTGGTAAGTGGATGGTCCGGGCTGGTAAGCCATCGAGTCAGTTCAAGGCGACCGCTTTGCTGTTTCGGAATCGAAGGGGCGTCGCTGACACGAATCGCCTGTGGGAAGGCGCGAGGCACGATGTTGCCCTCGCGACCGATCTCGCCACGAGCAAGCAACGGTACGTCCACGATTTTTTCGTCCAGGACTCCCATCGCCACTGGCAACGCCTTGCCTTCTTCGTCCAGCGTTTCCAGTTTGCCTTCGACAGGGCCAAGCACCCACTTATTGGCCAGTTTTTCTCGCCGCGTAAACCTCTTCTTTGGCTCCTTACCCGCAAGCGCCGCCTTTCGAGCTGCATTGATCTGCGTTCGTACGGCGGCAAGTTTGGCCTGCTTCGCCTTGAGTTCCTCAAACTCCTTTGGCGGCAGCGACTTGTTGAAGATCTTTTGTCTGGCAACACGCGGCAGCACCAGAAGGTCGCCACCGCGAGGAATCCCTGGAGAAGTGAACGTGCCGAAGAACGTCTTCGTGCTGGCAAAGATTCCTGCCAGCCCGTAATAGTCTTCCATCGAAAACGGATCGAACTTGTGATGATGGCAACGGGCACACGCAACGGAACTTCCCATGACCGCCCGTGTCAGCGAATCGATCTGCTCGTCAATCAGTTCCGCTGTGAACTTCGCGTCGTTGTTCTCGCCAAGGTTCTTCTTGCCGACGGCAAGGAACCCGGTTGCTGTGAGCAGTCGAGCCCGCTCGACGTCATTGTCGACTGGAAGCAGGTCGCCGGCAATCTGTTCGGTCAGAAAACGATCATACGGAATGTCCGCATTGCCCGCGTCGATCACGTAGTCGCGATACCGCCATGCATAGGGGAACGATACGTTCGATTCGCCGCCGCTGGATTCACCATAGCGAGCAATATCCAGCCAATGTCGTCCCCACCGTTCACCAAACTGCGGTGATCTGAGCAGTTCATCGACCTCACTCGAAAGAGCCGCTTCGATCCCAGCAGACTTTGTCGAGGAAAGAAACCGATCCATTGCAGCGAGTGAAGGAGGCAGTCCAACCAGGTCAAAATGCAACCGCCGAAGCAGCGTTCGCAATTCTGCGTCTGCCGACGGTGTGAGCCCCTGTTTCGACAAGGAACTCTGAATGAATCGATCAACGTCGCTGCGAGACCACGATTCATCTTCAACATTCGGCGCTGATAATGCGACGGGAGTTTGATAGGCCCAATGACCTTTCGCCGCGTCGATGCCGTTCCAACCGCCGTCAGCTGCGGGGCCGGCGTCAGTCCGCGGATCGGGAGCACCCAATTCGATCCACTTGCGGAAATCAGCAATCGCAGAACGCGAGAGCTGCGCCCCTTTCGGGGGCATTTTGAGGTCCGGATCCGCATGCGAAATTGCCGTTAACAGGACACTGGCATTCGGATGTTTTGGCACAACTGCCGGACCCCGATCGCCTCCTCGCCGGATTGACGAACGAGAGTCAACTCGCAAACTGCCTTCTGCATTTGCACCGGCATGGCATTTGTAACAATGCTTCACCAACACCGGACGAATCTTCGACTCAAAAAACTTCATGTCCGCGGACTGCACGGGCGATTCGTCGCCGAACGACATCCTAGCGAAACCGACAAGACAAATGACGATGCAGAGTCCGTGTTTCATGATGTAGTCTCTTTTAGTAAGAGCAGTATCACCTACGAAGAAGAGAATTCGCCTTAAAGGGCTGATTATAGCACGCACAGAGCCAGTGGGCAGCCTCTTCCTCGGCATCAAAGGGTGGGAAGACTTCCAGCATCTTCTCCCACGCTACC
>CAZXJC010000417.1:0-6380 GCA_964640885.1 uncultured Pirellulaceae bacterium
CCGACGCCGGAGCCGATGCAATCGGATTGAACTTCTACGCAGAGAGTTCCCGCTTTGTGCAACAGGAAACAGCGCAAGAAATCTGCCAACAACTGCCGCAACTAACCAAAGTCGCCATCTTCGTTAACGAATCGACAGCAACGATTGGCCACCTCGCCCAACAGATCGGCTTCGATACGATCCAACTACACGGCGATGAACCACCAGAAACCATCGCAGAACTCTCTAATTTCAATATCATCCGCGCATTTCGTTGCCAAGACCCAGATCTACAAACGGTCCAACAGTACTGGCAACAATGTCAACAACTGAACGCGCTCCCAGCGGCAATTCTGCTGGACGCCTACGCTCCGGGCCAATACGGCGGAACCGGACAATCTTTAGACTGGCAGCAACTCCATCCCTTGCCTACCTCTCTAGAGGGGGTCCCTTGGCTGCTGGCCGGCGGGCTCACGGCCACCAACGTGGCCGAAGCCATCGAGGTGGCTCAACCCCATGGTGTGGATACCGCGGGTGGGGTGGAAATTCGACCTGGGCAAAAAGATCCGTTGCAGATTACTCAGTTTGTTCAAGCGGCTCGGGCGGCCCTGGCACGAAGTGATAACAAGTCTTCTTGAGCGAGGATCGGGTGGGCGACTGGATCATCTTACAAGTCACCCGTTCTCTGCTATACTCAATTGAGTCGCGTGTTGCGACACGTATCAGTACAAATTGATCGAGAAATTTGAAGCAGGGAGTAACGGGACGTGGCACAAGCGGATACTGGACGATTGCCTTACAAAGTGAAAGATCTCTCGTTGGCAGAATGGGGCCGCAAAGAGATCATGCTGGCCGAAAATGAAATGCCGGGCTTGATGGCCTTGCGGGACAAGTACCGCGATGAACAGCCACTGGCCGGAGCACGAATCGCCGGCTGTTTGCATATGACCATTCAGACCGCTGTGCTGATTGAAACTCTCATCCAGCTAGGTGCCCAGGTTACCTGGAGCAGTTGCAATATTTTCTCGACACAGGACCATGCTGCAGCGGCGATGGCCGAAGCAGGTATCCCGGTCTACGCCTGGAAGGGTATGACCGACGAAGAATTCGACTGGTGTATTGAACAAACATTGTTCTTCCCGGATGGACAACCGTTGAACCTGATCCTGGACGATGGTGGCGACCTGACGGCGATGGTTCATGAAAAATTCCCCGAACTACTGGCGGACATCAAGGGGCTTTCAGAAGAAACAACAACCGGGGTCCATCGTCTGTACCAGATGCATTCCAGCGGCGAGTTAAAGGTACCAGCAATCAACGTCAACGATTCGGTTACCAAGAGCAAGTTCGACAACTTGTACGGTTGCCGAGAATCGCTGGCCGACGGCATCAAGCGGGCTACCGACGTGATGCTGGCTGGCAAAGTGGCTGTTGTCTGTGGTTATGGAGACGTCGGTAAGGGATGTGCCCATTCCCTCCAGCGAGACGGAGCCCGGGTACTCGTCACTGAAATCGACCCAATCAACGCCTACCAGGCAGTGATGGAAGGATTTGAAGTTGTCACCATGGAAGAGGCTGCTTCCCAGGGCAACCTGTTTGTTACCGCCACCGGCAATCGCGACGTCATTACGGGAAAACACCTTGAACAAATGACCAATGACGCCATTGTTTGCAACATCGGGCATTTTGACCTGGAAATCGATGCTGCCTGGTTGAATGAAACCGACGGGATCGTCAAGGAAGAAATCAAACCCCAAGTCGATCGTTATACCTTCCCGGACGGTCATTCCATTATCTTGCTGGCCGAGGGACGCCTGGTGAATCTCGGTTGCGCAACGGGCCATCCATCCTTCGTGATGTCCAACTCCTTCACCAACCAGGTGCTGGCCCAGCTGCTACTCTGGACAGAACCAGACCAATTTGATCTCGGCGTCCATGTGCTTCCCAAGAAACTGGACGAAGAAGTTGCCCGACTGCACCTGGACCAACTGGGAGTCAAACTAACAGAACTCTCTTCTGAACAGGCAAAGTATATTGGTGTTCCCGTGGAAGGACCCTACAAACCTGATCATTACCGCTATTGATGCCCACTGCTGAGTAGATCACTTGGCAACTCACCCTGGCCGCTAAGGATGGAACCTAGCCATGGCAAACATCGAAGCCTTTCGAGGCATCCGTTACGACCTCGGTCACGTTGGCGCGCTAAGCGACGTCGTCGCACCTCCTTATGATGTCATCGACGAAACATTGCAGGATACGCTCTATGAGCAACATCCGGCCAACGTGATCCGCTTAATCCTCAATCGAGATGAACCGGGTGATGACGATCCCGATCAACGGTACCAACGGGCAGCCAAATATCTCAAACAATGGCAACAAGAAGGGGTCCTCTGCCCAGAAGCAGATCCAGCCATCTACGTTTATCATCAAGTGTTTGAAGAAGCAGGTGTCACCTATACCCGCCGCGGGTTCATGTCCCGGGTCCGACTTGAACCGTTCGGAGAAGGAACGATCTATCCGCACGAACAAACCCACGCTGCAGCCAAGGCAGATCGACTCAAATTAACCTCTGCCTGCAAAGCAAATCTTAGCCAAATCTTCGCCATCTACGCCGATGCAGAAAACACTGCCCAGCAACAACTGGAAACCGCCATTATCGTCGACAACCCCTACCAGGCAACGGATCACCTGGGAGTGATCCACCGAATCTGGCCAGTTACTGACGAACAAGTGATCGCCGCCGTGACCCAAGCCATGGCCGACAAGGCACTCTATGTTGCCGATGGCCATCATCGCTATGAAACAGCCTGTAACTATCGACAACAACAACTGGATAGTGGCGAGCTTTCACCACAAGATCCCGTCAATTTTGTCCTGACCATGTGCGTCAGTATGCACGATGCCGGTATGATCGTACTCCCCACACACCGACTGTTCCGCGGATTTGCGCCACTCTCGTCCCAACAACTAACTGAAACTCTCCAAGAAACGTTTGAATGCCAAGTCCTTGGCCAAGGTCCCACACTGGCTAACGAAGTCTGGGAAACAATCGAGCTGGCAGACGAACAAGGACAACTTGGCTTCTACTGTCCAGTCGATCAAACCTGGGTGCTTGCTAGCATCCATGACGGAGGACGACAACAAATGGCGCAGGTGGCCGCCGAGCAAACTAGTGACTGGCAAGGCTTGGGGGTCAGTATCTTGCACCGCCTGGTCATCGAGACACTGCTGCAACAAACAGATCTCCCCAAACCAACCTATCTTCACCAGGTGCAGGAAGTGATTGACGAATTAGAGCAGGAGGGAGAGGAAGATTATTCGCTAGCGGCACTGGTAATGCCTGCTACGCTCGATCACATCCGCCAGATCAGCGAAGCGGGGGAGCGCATGCCTGCCAAGAGCACCTATTTTTACCCCAAGCTTCTAAGTGGGCTGGTGATCCACAGCTTGCAGTGATCAAAAGTCGGACATTCGCAGCAAGACTTCTCCTGCTGGCATCCATGTTTCACGTGAAACTGGTTCTGCAATGCACCCGACTAAAGAGTCCGTTGGTGTTTCACGTGAAACAGGCAAGATAGTTGATCTTATTTCACCAGCGTGAGACTCATCTTTTTCACCAATTGGCATTCACACCCGGTGACTGCTCTGATTAGAATCCCTCCTCGCCTGGGGAAGCTAAAGATCAGGAAAGTGTGAAACGATGGGACGAATTCTCTGCATTGCCAATCAAAAAGGTGGCGTCGGCAAGACGACCACGGCTGTCAATTTGTCGACTGGCCTGGCAATGGCCGGACATCGCACGCTGTTAATTGATCTGGATCCGCAGTGCAACGCTACCAGCGGTTTAGGAGAACAGCCTACCGACCGTCATCCGCTCGTGATTCGTCAGCCCTTACGGGAATCTTGTCAGCAAACGGCTACCACGAATCTCGATTTGCTCCCCGGCAGCCGCAGTTTCCAGGATGTAGAAGTCCTCTCCCAGGGGGATCCGGGTAATAGCACTACTTTAGAACAACACTTAGAGACGAGTGTGGGCAGTTACGACTATGTCTTGATTGACTGCCCGCCCTCTTTAGGGCCCTTAACCCAGACGGCCCTGGCAGCCTCCAGTGAGGTATTGATGCCTATTCAGTGTGAATATTATGCCCTGGAAGGTCTCAGCCAGATGATCCAGGTGATCAGCAGAATTATGCAGCAACGGCCGGGAAAACTGGAATTTGGTGGCATTGTCTTAACGATGTATGACGCCAAACTTGAATTAACTCAAGAAGTCGATGCTGAAGTGCGCGAGTTTTTTGGCGATATTGTCTTTGACACGGTTATTCCACGTGATGTGCATGTTACAGAAGCACCGAGTCATTCTACTTCAGTCATTCAATACGCCCCACGAAGTCGGGGTGCTCGAGCATATATTGAACTTTGCATGGAGGTAATGAACTGTGCGTAAAGATCGGCGATTAGGACGTGGTTTAGCAGCTTTACTGGGAACTCCCGAGCCGCAACAGGCGGCTGGACCCGCCAAGGCCAAGACAACTAAGAAAAAGACCGCGGCCGCTCCCGCTGAATCCAGTCCCGCTGCGCCCGCCTCCGACGACCGCGCCGGGTTACTGATGCTCGACGTCTACGAAATCGACGACAACCCTTTTCAACCACGACGTGAGTTCAATGAACCAGAACTGGCTTCGCTGGCGGAAAGCCTCAAAGAACATGACATGTTGCAACCGGTGCTGGTCCGCCGTGTGGACGATCGCTACCAGTTGATTTCTGGTGAACGGCGACTGCGTGCAGCCATCAAGGCCGGCTGGAAACAGGTGCCAGCCAGGATTCGAGAAGCCGACGATCGACTGGATGCCGAACTGGCAAATGTGGAAAACTTACAGCGCAAAGACCTTAATGCGGTTGAAAAGGCCCTTTCCTTCCGACGCTACCTCGAACAGCATAAGTGCACCCAGGAAGAACTGGCTGCGCGGCTCAAAATTGATCGATCAACCATCGCCAACCTGGTCCGACTGCTGGAACTTCCCGACGAGGTACTGGATGCACTCCGTAGCGAAAAGATCTCCGCCGGCCACGCCCGGGCACTGCTCCCACTGGGAGACGAAGACCAGCAGGCCAAGTTCTGCCAGCGTATCTGTCGAGATGGCCTGAGCGTGAGAGCGACCGAAGAGTCCGTGCAAGCCTGTATTCTCGAGGAAGATTCCGTTGGCCTGGCAAGACCCAAGAAGAAACGACGTCGGACCGGCGATGACCAGTTAGCCCAGCTGGCTCAGACGTTTCGCCGGGTGCTGGGGACGAAAGTGGATCTCCGCCAGACCAACCAGGGACGCGGACGAATCGTTATTCACTTTGCCAACCATGATGAATTCGAACGACTGCGGGATCATATTTGCCAGTCGGGAGCTTCCGAGTCCGACCGAAAAGCTGCTTAGCTGAGTGGCTCGAACCAGAAGCTGGCCTAATCGCCGATTGCTCAATCGGATCGAACCCGTTAGCATGAACCCTGCTCTGAGTTCGAGAAGCAATTGAGAGAAGAGTTCTCGAGACTCAATTTCGGGGCGTAGCGCAGCCTGGCTAGCGCGCCTGCTTTGGGATCAGGAGGTCGGGAGTTCGATTCTCCCCGCCCCGACTCTATTGTTTCGCCGGTAAGAACCGGCGAAACCAATTGCCAGAACATATAGATACATGTACATATGTTCATGCATCTCTTGGGCAACGCTTCTTTCCACGCTCCTTCAATGAGTTACCATAAGGGTCACTACAAACCGGTCGATTGGTTTGTAGCCAACCGCGGCTTGTTTTCTCAGACCCCTGAAGGACCCAGGCGATATGTCTCTTGCACCTCGATATTCTGTTTTGCGTCTCCTGCTCCTCCTACTTTTTTGCTTCGGACTCATCGCTAGTCTACTTCGGCCAGCGACCGTCGCCGCCCAAGAAAAACCATCCGCCTGGAAAGACGTGAAAGTTCCCGAAATCTGGCGAACCTCGTCTCCTGGCTCACTGGGAAACAACCTCGGCTTTGGCTGGTATCGTTGCCTGGTTGACATTCCGGCCGAATGGCGCGGAAAAACGCTACAACTTTACCTGGAGTCTATCGACGATGCTCGTGAAGTTTATATCAACGGCGTCAAAGTTGCTGCCCTCGGTGTTTTCCCCCCCAAGTAACGAAGTGGACTGGGAAGCGACGAGCGGTACCCGATCAAACCACAACTCGTATTGCCCGGCCAGACCAACGTGCTTGCGATCCGCGTCTATTTCAACCTGGGGCGGGCTCGCTTCAACGTGGCCGCACCACTGCTGGTAAATCAACAGCAGGCGATCACCACAGCGGGTACCTGGCAATACCAGCCTGGCGATAACAGCCAGTGGGCACTCTGGAAGGAACGCGACCCTAAGACCAAGGC
>CAZXJC010000418.1:0-5823 GCA_964640885.1 uncultured Pirellulaceae bacterium
GAAGAAAATGCGTTCCTGGTCGATGCACGAGCGATTCTGTCACGTGACGGTCAGGTCATTCGTAACAGCCTGGTTCGCAATTGGCTCAATGGCCATTGTGCCCTTGTGGATCTGCCAGCCGCCAGCGGTTATCAGCTTACCCTACTTGCAAGTGGCTGGCAGACGGCGAAGACAAAGCCGTTTAGCATTCAAGCAGGCCAGTCAGTGACATTGGCGCCGATCTTCTTGATCCGCAAAAATGAAACACGAATTTCGAGTTTTCGATTTCCAGTCATGAATCAACCAGCGATTCGTAAACCGGGGGCAACGTTTCGTGCCCGCTTCCTGGGATTTGATACGGAGCTTAAGACAGCAACGCTCACACGTCGCGAGGGAACCGTTACTATTTCGCGCCATGTAAAATTTAAGGAAGATCCGGCAGCCGCTTTTTACTATGATCGAGAAATTGTCGCTCAATTGCCGGAAGATATGCCTCCCGGACTTTACGATTTGAGTGTCTATGTAGAAGGGGGCAGGCGCACGCGGGTCTGCCACTCCCCGCGCAGTGTTTTCGTGGTCCGAAAGTTTCCCCGCAACCCGGTTTTCGTGAGCTTTGGTCACCTTGATACGTCCGCACAGTACCAGGCTGAATACCTGGAACGGTTAGCGAATGTGACCAACATTCTCTCACCCAACATGGTGCTCATCAGCAACTCTGTTAATCCAGCCTATATTTCCGGAGCGCTCGCTCGTTTGAAAATGCCCTACGTGATTAATTTTGGCAACCACCAGTTTTACGGCAACGAGAAGTGGTATGGTTCGCCGGTCGGTATTATCGATTATGGTCCGGATCTCAGTATCCTCAATTTTGGATATCCGTGGCATGTCAATCGTGACCAGGCAGAGGCTTTTTTTACGGCCCGCAAAGAAGTCACCTGCAAGGTTATCAATGCGTTTGAACACAATGCCCCGGTGGAGACATTCTTGGATAAACATCGTGTTAATTTAATTCACGATGCGCATGGGATTGGCGCCAAGGTGATGGACTTGGGAACAACACCGACGAAACGAGTTGGCAAAATAAATTCTGAGAGCTTTCGAGTGATTCGTTTCCAAGACAACCGTGTAATGTCTTGCACTTACCTGGATCACGAGACCGATCCGATTCCGTTTGGGCGAGAGGCAAAGCAACCATTAGAGGTGGTTTATCTGGATGCTGTCCCAGCAAAAGGAATCGTTGCCCGTGCCCAAGTGACGAATCGCTTGCGGGAAAGTTATCCGAATTGCCGTCTCCGCTTCGTGCTGCCGCGTGGAGACTATGCCGTCGCGGGAGGCCAACTCGTTTCTCAAATCCTGGCTGATGATGGCAAGCATCTTATCCTGACCGTTGCGCTGACGTTACCAGCGCAGCAGACAGTGCCGATTGCAATCAAAGCTCAGCGATAACCGTTTTTCACGGACTAGAGCAAGGTTTAATTCGCGGGCAGTTTTACGGCCCAGCGAATGGCCTGGTAGAGTAACTGGTTCGTTGCCGGATTCTTAAAATCGTCCGGGTGACCAAGTGACGTGTAAAAGACGCGACCACCAAACTTGTTGGTGTTCACCCAGGCAATCGGCTCAGTCGGTTTTCCAGGAATGGTTCCGTGCAGCAGGGCCGTAGCCGACTTAGCCAGCGGGCTTACCAGGTAGAGGGAACCCTGTCCCTGCCATTGGCTGGCATCGATCTTCTTTAAAATTGGATGCGCGGCCGCACCCTTCGCTACCTCTAAAGCAACCTTGGGGCCTACGCCATGGTGTCCCGTGTAATGGCCGCCGATGACTTCGGCATCGAAGTTTTCCCAATCCGCCAGGCCGGCAGGGATCTCTTTGCCACGCAGCGAAAAAGCATGATTGGCGGTTCGAATACCAACAACCGGTTTGCCTGCTTCGATAAACTTGCGGACTACTTCCATCTGTGCTTTGGGCAGGACACGGCGACGAGCGCTGACCAATAGCAGGTCAGCATCGTCGAGCACCGAGATGCCCGGCAGGTTGTTGCGTTGTTTCGCATTGACATCGTTGCCATAAACAAAGCTGACGCGAAATTCTTTGCCCAGGTGCTTGAGGGCAAAGACGGGCAGCGTGGTTTCCGTCTTGTACTCGCGTTCGGCCGAGACGATGACTACGTGAGGTCGCTTGTCATGTTTAAACTGGAAAACGTCCCCTCCAATGACCTGGTCACTGGTGATCGTGGGACATACCCATTTTTCAATATGCTCGACGATTAAATCGGTTCCCGTAAAGTGACTGACGTACGGTTTGCGAGCCGGATTGTACATGGTGTCGGTCATGTCGCGCATCAAGACCACGTTCTTGCCATTTTTAGCCATCTGGCGGAGACCGAAGGGGCGACCCAGTACACACATGTTGGTATGCACGCCAACCAGGATGACGTTCTTGATTCCCCGCTGCTCGAGCACGTTCCAGATTTCAATTCCATTGTCACTGATGATGTCTTCATCATGAATATCTAGCAGGTCGGTTTGAGACTTCCAGGGAGCACGAGGATTACGACCCATGGCCTTTAATTTCTCGGCCCACTTGCGATGCGCCTCGGGTTCATCGTCTTCACCTCCGTCTGTCTGATCGATAGGGTATTCACCCTGCTCTTCGGACGGAATACTGTAACACCACTTGCTGATGTCGGTCGGCAGGTTCTTAGCTGCAGGAGCAGCCTGTGCCCGCTTGCGACCCGGATGATTTTTGTACGGTTCCATGCAACTGCTAGGAGCATGAATGATGGTTGCGCCGCGAAGACGAGATTCGTTCAATACGCGGTTCATACGGGGAGCCATTTCACCGCCACGCAGCGTGGCATTTAAGCAGTGATGAAGATCCCACATGTCACAAACAATGACAGCTGTTTCTTTGGCGTTCCATTTCTGTTTTTCCTGCACCGCATTATACAGCGGAGACTTCTCGGCACTTGGAATACGTTTGCGGAGTGTCAGATTAAACGGTTTGGCAGCGATCTTATCAGCTAACTCGGCTCCCTGGAGCGAATCGTGAGAGAGCGTTAACTGGTTTAAAAAGAGAAGACCACCGAACAGAGCAAGAAGCCAGCGAACAGGGTGGTGGCAAGGTCGATTGCAAGTCTTCATCAGGTGATTCTCCTCCGGGCAGGTTCTCTTTCCAACTGACGGGTGTCAGCCCTTAAACAGCTATCTCATGTTTTAAGGTACCCTGAGAGCAGCCGCAAGTTTACTGCCGCTTTTACCCGCAACAACTCGCTGAGAAACTGTTGCCAATTACCACCTGGTTGCTTGTTGGCGTTAAGAATCCTTCGCTAAACTATGGGTTAAAGAAAGTATCTTTACGGTTCACTCAAGCCAAAATATTGGAGTCCTCATGCAATCAGTAAATCGGCTAACGCGCTGCCTGCTTTTTATAACGAGTTTCACTGGCGCGCTGCTGCTTGGCCTGGTCAGCGGGCAGGCAGCCGATCCTGCCCAGCCGCCCTTGCAAGCGGCTAAGGGACTTTTTGATCTGACGCAGCCAAAGACCTTAGGGCTCAAGCAGATTTCCGGTAAGCATACGATTCTTTACCGGGCATCCGAAACAGGATACAAGTTTTGTCACCATGCACAGTTGGTCGTCTTCCAGGAGCGCTGTTATGCCATGTGGTCCAACGGTGTGCTGGCTGAAGATACTCCGGGCCAACGCATCCTGATGTGTTCCAGCGACGATGGCCGAAAATGGACTGAACCAAAGGTTCTCGCGGAAGATGATGCTGGCAAGGGAAGCTGCGTGGCTGCCGGATTTCGAGTTCATCAGAAACAGTTGATCGCCTACTACACAGTGACCGGAGGTACTAACTTTGACCCGCAGACTGCGCTCTATGCTCGTGTCTCGACCGATGGTAGCAAGTGGGGACCAGCCCAGAGGATTACCAAGGGGTTTTTTATTAATCCACCGCTGGAACTATCCAATGGCCATTTGGTGATTGGCGGCGAACATGTTGGCGATCAGCGGAGCACGGCGCGGATGCGACTGCTGGTTACCGAGAAGGCCGATGGCTTGAGCGGCTGGCAAGAGGCAAAGATAAGCGTCACGGATCTCAAGGTCATCGGTTACGCCGAGCCGAATATGTTCCAACGTCGGGATGGTACCCTTGTGCTACCATTGAGAAATTACAGCGGTTCTTTATACGCTTCGACCAGTCGCGATCAGGGCCATTCCTGGAGTACACCGGTAAAAACTAACTTTCCTGATTCCACTGCCCGCTTTGCTTTGGGAAAGCTTCCGGATCAGACGGTTTACCTGATTAATAACCCGGGACCTGAGAGGTTTGTTCGTCAATTACTGACCATTTCCACCAGTCGTGATGGCCAAGAATTCGATCGGTCATGGATCATCCGGAATGAACCAACCAAGATGCGATATCCTGGGAAAAATAAGCTCGACGGCTGGCAGTATCCCCATGCCATTGTCTGGAATTCTTTTCTTTACGTGATTTATTCGATTAACAAAGAAGACGTGGCGGTCACGCGAATTCCACTAAAACAGTTTAAGTAAACCATTTTCGACCCGAAAAGAGAAACGATCCGTTTGAAACAAACCCCTTTCTGGCAAAGGTTTACTATTAATGGAGAACCACATATCGATTGTGGCGTTGTCAGCGGCTTATTAGTGACGATAATAGAGAACGTTGCAGGAAGGAAACCGGGTAGAACCGTGAATCCATCTTGCAGGATTTCCGCAATGTAGCGATCCTCCCAATCCAGCACACCAATTTGTTGTTAAAGAGTTCTTTGATGATCACCCTGCAAGGTTCTAGCTATCGACACTGTGACGGCATGACACGTCGTGGTTTCTTGACGGCTGGTGCCCTGGGATTGAGCGGCTTGACCCTTGCACAATTATTGCGTGCTGAGGCTGCTGCTGGGATTGGTTCATCTAACAAGGCAGTGATTAATATTCATCTGGATGGCGGCCCGCCCCAAATGGATACCATCGACATGAAACCGGATGCTCCCAGCGAGGTCCGTGGAGAGTTTCAACCGATTGCGACTAACCTGCCTGGGTTTATGATCAGTGAATTAATGCCACGGGTCGGATCGATCGCTGATCGCCTGACTTTCATTCGTTCGCTGGTCGGTTCAACTGGTCGTCATGATGCGTACCAGTGCCAGTCCGGTTTTTCAGTTAGTGACATGGCTTCTGTTGGCGGTCGTCCGGCGATGGGCTGTGTTGTCAACAAGCTGAAAGGTTCTGCGACGGATGCTGCCCCGCTGTTTGTTGATTTGATGCAGGGTCGTCCGCTGGTCCGCAACAGTACTCGACCCGGTTTCCTGGGTCCCGCCTATAAACCGTTTCGCCCTGACATGTCTAAGATGTTTCCGCGGGAACTCGAAGACGGTATGAAAAAAGAACTGGCGGCGCTCGGTGACCATCACACGATTAGCTTGACCTTAAATAAACAACTCAGCGCCCAACGGATCGGAAATCGCCGCCAATTACTGGCAGGCTTGGACCGACTCCGCCGTGATGTCGATCGCAGTGGCATGATGGATGCCATGGATCGTTTTGCCAGCCAGGCAACCGAGATACTGATGTCTGGTGACTTTGCGGCGGCAATGGATTTGAGTAACGAAGATCCTCGCGTTGTTCAGCGATTTAGCATGGATGGGAGTGCAGTTCCCGGACGACACGTTACTAGTGACCATCCCGGTGCTCCCCTGAAATTGCTGATGGCCCGGCGGCTCGTGGAAGCAGGTGTCCGCTGTGTCAGTGTGACGTTTAGCGATTTTGATACCCATAGTGACAATTTCGGTCGCATGCGACAAATGTTACCGATTGTCGATT
>CAZXJC010000419.1:0-4580 GCA_964640885.1 uncultured Pirellulaceae bacterium
TCCGGCGACCGACTCGTTCCCTTCACGGGCAATCCGCAGCCAATCGGCATACTCTTTTAATTTTAGTTCTTGCTGTTTTTCTTTTGGCAGAGTAGTTCTTTCCAGGTGACACCCCGTACAGGCATTGGGGGTCTGCAGCGACACACTCAAATCAGGGCGTGGCACTCGCAAGCTATGATCCCGCCGTGGATCAACTTCCATGTAAGTGGTGGACGGCATGTGGCACTCAACACAAGACGATCCTGTCGATCCCGTCTTGTGCTGATGGTGAGCAGGCGTGTCATACTTCGCCACGGGATGCTGATGGCAAGACGTGCACAACCGATTATCAGTAAACTTAACCTTGGTCGTATGCGGATTATGACAATCGCTGCAACGGATCCCCTTGCTGAACATCTTGCTTTGCAGGTAGGAACCATAAACGTAAACTTCATCCATGATTTGCCCGTCCGCGTGGTATGTTTCGGGGCGCAGCAATTCATTTGCATAGTAATCGTAGAGCCCTTTACCTGGGCGAAAATCCGCATGCACAATACTGCGACGGGAATGGCAAGGAGCACAGGTTTGGATCTCCGCCGTAGCATCTTTCCCTTTCAGCCGCGCCAAACCGTAACCATGATGACGATCCCAAAACAATGACTTCGATTCAGCCAGTTGAATATGCAAGCTGCCAGGCCCGTGGCACGACTCGCAACTCACGTCAATCTCATTAAACGACGTGTGGTACTTGCCGGATTTGGCATTAAAGTTTTTCTGTAAGTTCGTGGAATGACAATCTGCACACATCGTGTTCCAGCACTGGGCGATACCGGTCCAATGCAGATCATCGGTCGGTTCCAGTTTTTCTTGCACATCGGGTGGATTGAGATAGAACCACTTCTTAGCTTGTGTATCCCAGGAAATCCGTAGCACCTGCAAGCGTCCTACGTGATGACCATCTTTGGGTAACGTAGTCGGCCGATCAAATTCCACCATGTACTGCTGTAAGGGATCCACTCCAAAAACATACTTGACTTGAAAGTCGGCCATCTTTCCATCTGGCCCTTCCGTGTGCACCATGTATTTGCCATTGCGCTGAAACATCCGACTCTTGATGCCATGATGAACAAGTTCAGCATCATTGAAATCACCAAGCACGGTTCCCTCAACTGCTTCGTCCATGGCCTTGTCATGATGTGAGCCAGTCCACTGTTCAGCCTCTCCCTGGTGACAGGTAATGCACTTATTGCGACCTACGTAACGGATTGCCACATCTTCCGGTACGGTGCTGAACCAGTCCCCCAGTACCCAGCTCAACAGAACTAGCAGAACAAGAATCAGCCAGCTAACCGCGCCCAAACGGGGCCACCAGTTAACAGCTGCTGGTTCGTTATTAGTATCGGTTGATTTACTCATGACCCCTGCAAACCCACTATAGTGGGGATTATCCATAAAGTTCCGTAGCTTGTTTGATTATCAACTCCGCGCTAGAATGCGGCAACCGTTAGAAGCTGCTGGGCAAGCCAATTGGCCAGTTCCGATTCCGATTTTTCGGAATAAGCATTTTTTCCGCGGTTCGCTACCCACAGAGCAGTCAAATTTTCCCTGCCATTGTTACTAATCAAGAGACAGGAGACGTTCGCCAAATGCCTTCTCCGCACCCTATCGCCGCTGGCGAGCAAAATCTTTCTGATTCCGACAGACCTCCCCGTCACAACAGCAAACGAACTTCCTCCATGGACCGCAGGCAGCTATTTACAATGCTCGCCGCAGCCGGCGTCGGCACTGCTTGTTTCCAGCGAGCAGTGGCTGCCCAAGCCAGTCAGGCCACAGCGGTCACTCCCGCCATGGTCCAGGAGTCTGCCTGGATCGCCGACTTGGAATTGTCCGAGGAAGAGATCAACAGTACCACGCAACGAATACAGAATGCTCTCAGCAAGTTTCGCTCGTTACGTGCAGTATCTGTCGACTACGATGTACCTCCGGCACTCTACTTCTCGGCCAGTCCCCTGCCAGTTGCCAGTACCGCAAAACCCAGTCGCCAAGTTAAGCCGTTGCCAGCTCCCTTCGCAGCCAAGCGGCCCAAAGATAACCGTGAACTGGCATTTCTGCCCGTAACTAAGCTGGCAGAACTGGTGCGAACCCGCCAAGTCACCTCGCTGGAACTTACAAAACTCTACTTGCAACGACTCAAGAAATACGACTCGCACTTGCACTGCGTGGTTACCCTAACTGAAGAGCTGGCACTCAAGCAGGCCAACCGAGCTGACAAGGAAATTGCAGCAGGCAAATATCGTGGCCCCCTGCACGGAATCCCCTGGGGCGCCAAAGATCTGATTGCTTATCCAGGCTACAAAACGAGTTGGGGCGCACCCCATTTCCGAGACCAGGTACTCGACAACAAGGCAACTGTCGCCCAGCGGCTGGACGATGCGGGTGCGGTCCTGGTCGCGAAGCTCTCGCTCGGCGCCCTGGCAATGGGTGACCGCTGGTTCGGTGGCATGACCCGAAATCCTTGGAAGATCAGTCAGGGTTCGAGTGGTTCGAGTGCTGGCTCGGCTTCGGCTACAGCAGCGGGACTAGTCGGCTTTACCCTGGGAAGTGAAACCCTGGGCAGCATCGTCTCTCCCTGCCGTCGTTGTGGCACAAGCGGTTTGCGACCGACTTTTGGCCGCGTCAGTCGCCACGGTTGCATGTCGCTGGCCTGGAGCATGGACAAGATTGGACCGATCACCCGCAGCGTTGAAGACTGCGCCCTGGTACTGGCAGCCATTCATGGTGCTGATGGAAAAGATCCGACCGCCGTTGACCGACCTTTTCAATGGCCGGTGAACAGAAAACTCAACAACCTCAAGATCGGCTACTCCGAAACAGAGACACCTGTCGAAGACCGGGAAGATCTCGCAACACTTAAAAAGTTAGGCGTTGAGCTGGTTCCGATCCAGCTACCCGACACTCCTGAGGCGAGACCATTGACAATCATCCTGGACTCAGAAGCGGCCACTGTCTTCGACGAATTGACGCGCAAGGGAATCACGGAAGGCCTCAACAGCTGGCCCAACACCTTCCGTCAGGGACAGTTCATTCCTGCGGTCGAATACTTGAGAGCCAACCGCGTACGAACTTTACTGATGAAAAAAATGGCCACGGTAATGAAACAGGTCGACGCCTACATCGGGGGGAATGATCTTGTTATCACCAATTTCACCGGACACCCCACTGTCGTAATGCCCGACGGATTTCGACAGTCGGCTGATGACAAAGTCCCCTTTTCCGTGACGTTTACAGGCCAACTGTTCGGCGAAGCTGACTTACTGGCTATTGCTCACGCTTATCAGCAGGAGCGAGGCTATCATCTGGAACACCCCAGTCTTGAATTCCCACCGCTCGAAGACGATAAATCACCTTCCAGGGACAAATAACATGCGATATTCTTTTTACCGAACTGACAAATCGCTAGCCTGGCGTCTACTGGCCACGGTCCTGGCATTGCTAATCACCAGCCCTGCCAGCGCCATTGATAAAGTGCAGTCAGGAGACAGTGGCCGACTCGTAGAAGACCTGCAACGGACTCTCAATGTTCGGCTGAAACCATCACCCAGGCTCGCCGTGGACGGAGACTTTGGTCCTAACACGAAAAAAGCGGTCCTGCAATTTCAACGACTAAGCAATATTCCTGCCAGTGGAATCGTTGATACGGCTACCTGGAACGCTCTCGGACCGTTGATTACGAGAGTGCCAGCGGTACCAGCACCGGCAGTGATCAACAAGCAGAAGCTTCCCAAAACTCCTGCGGATTCACTTAACGGCACTCCGTTCGTCACCTGCAAAGCCTGGGCCATTGCAGACGGCAAAACTGGCAAACTTCTCTGGGGAAAGGACCAAAACAAACCACTGGACATGGCCAGTACGACTAAGATCATGACTGCTTACCTGGTTCTCGGCCTGGCACAAAACCGTCCCGAGATTCTTAATGAGACGATTACCTTTTCTCGTCGGGCGGACGAGACCCGCGGTTCCACCGCTGGAGTGCAGGCAGGAGAATCATTGTCTGCCAAGGAACTGCTTTTTGGCCTGCTGCTCCCCTCCGGTAACGATGCCTCGGTGGCGCTGGCAGAACATTTTGGTAATCATTTCGACGCGGATCGTAGTGTCCGAAAGGCTACACATTTCCAACGGTTCATTATCCAAATGAATCGTCGAGCGCAGCAGCTTGGCATGGTACAGACACGCTTTGCCAACCCCCACGGACTGACGGCCGAAGATCACCACACGACAGCGAGCGACCTGCTTCGACTGGCTCACCAGTCCATGCAACTGCCCCTTTTCCGTGAATACGTTAGTACCAGGCAACATGGTTGCACGTTGACCGACCAGGCAGGTAAGCAACGCAACGTGGTTTGGAAAAACACCAACCGGCTACTTGCCACAGAAGGGTACCTGGGAGTCAAAACAGGGACGACTACCGCTGCCGGCGCCTGCCTCGTCTCCGCAGCCCAACGAGGTGACCGGCAACTATTGATGGTGGTACTGGGATCTTCTAGTTCCGACGCGCGTTACACGGGCAGTCGCAACTTGTACCGCTGGGCTTGGCTGCAATT
>CAZXJC010000420.1:0-6853 GCA_964640885.1 uncultured Pirellulaceae bacterium
ACCAGCGGTTTGATCCGGTCAACGGTTTGCTGGATCATGCTCTGGGTCCCGCTGAGTGTCAGCAACTGCTTCGGCAGGTCAGCTCGACTGGCAGGCCAGAAACGGGGACCACTTCCACCGGCCATGATCAGGGCGTGTAACATTGGGTATTCGGATCCAGAACAGGTTCAAGGTTGAAAATAGGTTGCGCTATCAATCGTGGTTGTTTCTGTCAGTTTGGCAGCTACTTCAGCTTGATCCAAGGCCCATCTTGGGTCGATTTCAATTTCCACATCCGCTGCCACTGTGACCCCAGCTGCAGTTAGCCAACTGCGATAAAGGTTGCTCATGATCTGTTGCGCCGTCTCCGGTGTATCGGTGGCATGAATGCCAGCATTCTTGACCGGGGCAAAGGATTCCTGGCGATCTACTTCCACCAGGATTGGGTTTTTGGCCACCGTTGTCAGCTCAAAAATAAAACGTTCGAACTTGTAGGCATTGTTCGTTTCGGCAGTGACCAGCCGGCCAGCACTGTCGAGAGACGGGACATTTTTGCTGCTGGCATGATAGGGCAAGATATCAGACAGGGAGGCGGCACGGCTTAGTAACTCGGTGCTAAAGATATGACTGCCGATGCTGCCGGCCCAAAAGGCCAGTTCTCCTGCTTCATCGGTTTGCATGGCGATCTCTGCTGGCAAGTGGTTGTATTCGATAATCCGTAGCTGGTCTTCTGTCAGCAGTCCGATTCCTGTTTTTTCCTTGGGGGAAACCTTCTTGACCATGTGCGTTGACATTTCTGAAGCGGCCAGCAGGTGCTGGCCGATGAGCCAGGGATCACAGATTGGCAGCAGGGGATTGTCGATTTGTCCATAGAACAGGTACTTTACTTTCCGCTGCTGGGCATTTTGCAGGCAACCCTGGCTTGCGAAGGCGCTCAGCATGCCCCCATGACCGTTGGGGCTCAGTGCCAGGGCATCCGGAGCTTGCAACAGGATACGTCCTGTCTGTTGATCAACGGCAGGCATGACATCCTGCCAGAACAACTGGACCTGCTCCGAGTCGAGACCGAAATAATGATGTTGCTCAAGAAATTCTCGAATCGGCTGGTCGGTTTCGGGACTGGTCATCAAGTAGAGCGGAAGGTAACTGTCGTACCGTTTGGCAATGGCCGTGATTCGGTTAAAGAGGACTTCCAGCAGGGAACGTCCTGAGATCGAGCCAATGGGAAAAAGTCCTTTCGGTTTTTCGAACCCCAGTCGGCTTCCCTGTCCCCCGGCGACCAGCACAACTGCTACCTGGTTGGCACTCAATGCCTCGACACCGCGATCAACAGCAGCCTGCCCGCTGCTCGCTTCTCGTCCCAGTCGCTTGACAGGGGGCTGCTGGACCTGGGACCAGTCGATCGCTATGGATTCGGCCTTTGTCGCTTGCTGATACAAGCTGTTGACTTGTGGTAGATCGATTGCCCGCAACTGGGATTCCAGCTGTTGTTGTTGAGTCGGATTGAGCTGATTCCAGAAGTCGACTAAGTGTTGTTGTCCGTGCTCTGACAACAACTCCCACAAATCCTGGCTTACTGGTTTGGTCATCCGTTCAACCAACCCTTGATGGGCCCTTGATGGGTAGTCTGGATCTAGAAAATCCACTGCCCTGTTACCCAGGCGTAAGCCAGCAGGCAGAGGAGTGGAAACAGGATAAAAATAGCTCCATAAGTGAAGATGGTCGTCCATCTGTTACGGGGCCAGCGGGCCATCAGTTCGTCTCGTTTTGAAGAAGGTAAGTTGGCTTAAGTTTGTGTCATGGAAACCTCCCTGTTAACATAGTCACGTAGATGTAGAACTCCAAGGGCGAGTTCTTGATTTCCAGTTTTCACGAGACCATGGATTAAAACAGATGACCTGCGAAAACAACAACTTCAGCGATCACGTTGCCAGACGGTCGAGACTTAGTAAACGAGCTTGTTTGGCCCTGGTTCTTTTTGCTTGCCCACTGCTGTTGGCAGTGAGAGTAACCGCACAGGAATCGTCAGGGCGAGTGGCAACGGAAGCAGATATGAAAGATGCCTGGCCGATGTTTCGAGCTAATGCGGCCCGTACCGGTTATGTGGCTGGGAAGCTGGCCAGCGAACTTCACCTTCAGTGGGTTTACCAGGCACCGCATCGACCGAGTCCAGCTTGGCCACGCAGCCCGCGGATGCCGTTTGATCGCGCTTACCAAACGGTGCTTTCCGGTCATGGCATTGTGGTATTTGGCAGTTCCGTGGATAACACGGTCTATGCACTTGACTCGACGACTGGGCGTGAAATGTGGCGGTTCGTGACCGATGGCCCGATTCGCTTTGCGCCGGCGGTGGGTTACAGAGATCGAGTTTATGTTGCCAGTGATGATGGATTCCTCTATTGCTTGCACATCGCGTACGGTGGCTTGCAATGGAAAATCCGGGGTGGTCCTGACCTGTCGAGTATCCTTGGGAACCGGCGACTGATCAGCAAGTGGCCAGCACGTGGCGGTCCAGCGATTGTTGGTGACCGGGTCTATTTTGCCGCCGGCATCTGGCCGACCGATGGTATTTACTTGCGAGCAGTCGATGCTGGAACGGGTAAAGAGGTCTGGCGCAACGATGACTCTGGAGCTATCTACATGGCCCAACCGCATGGTGGTGCTGATGCCAAGAGTGGCGTATCGGCGCAAGGTTACATGGTCCTTTCGGGTAATTCCTTGTTCGTGCCGACTGGTCGAGCTGTCCCAGCTGTCTTCCGGGCGGATAAAGGAACCTTTGCTTATTTTCACCTGCAGAAATATGGTCACCAGGGAGGGGCACCCACGATGGCGGTGGGGGACATGTTTTTCAATAGTGGCACTGGCTTCAATAGCGATAGTGGTGAGAAAGTAACCCAGTTGTCGTCCGGGCAACTGGCGGCTTTCAAAGATGGCCTGGTTTACAGTAATGGCAAGACACTGATCGCTTACCGCTGGGTCGAGGTTAAGAAACCGGATCGCAAAGGCAAACTGGTTACCAGCAGGGCGCTGGAACCCGCCTGGACCGTCAAGGACGTAACCGGGGGTGCAGAATTGATTGCCATTGGTGACCAGGTGATTTCCGGAGGGCCGGGTCGTGTCGACATGGTTTCCGGTTCCCAGCAGAAGCTTACCTGGTCGGCGACTGTTGAGGGGCAAGCCTATGGCCTGGCAACTGCCAAGGGGCGACTACTTGTTAGCACCGATGCGGGCAAGATTTATTGTTTTGGTCCGACCAAGGTCTCAGCCCCGGCGAAACTTGTCCAAAAGTTAGATCCCTCTCCTTACGGCAGCAATGCACGCTACGCGAAACTGGCAGAGGAAATTATTCAACGATCCGGGGTCAAGGAAGGATTCTGCCTTGATCTGGGTTGTGGTGATGGTGCCCTGGCTTTTGAACTGGCCAAGCGTACCCAGTTGCAAATTTATGCGGTGGAGGAAGATCCCCAGTTAGTGAAACTGGCCCGTAAGAAACTGGCTGCCGCTGGAGTGTATGGTTCACGGGTCACGGTGCAGCAAAGAAAACTGGGTAAGACGCAATACCCGAAGTACATGGCTGATCTAATCGTATCGAAACGAACGTCAGATGGAGACCTTGCCGGTTTCCCGCGTGCGGAAGCTCAACGGCTGCAGCGTCCTTACGGAGGAAAGATCTGTATTGGTTCGTCCGGTACGTTGCAACTGCAGGAACGGGGAGCACTCACGGGGGCCGGAACGTGGACGCATCAGTATGCGAATGCGGCCAATACGCTTAACAGCGACGACACCGTGTTGAAGGGCCAATTGAGCATGCTCTGGTTCCGTGACGTGGACCTTGAGGTTCCTCAACGTCACGGCCGCGCACCGTCACCGCTGTTTGACCACGGTCGCCTGTTTCACCAGGGTATCGATGCAATTGTCGCAGTAGATGCTTATACGGGCCGCGAGCTCTGGCGAGTCGGTATACCTGGTTTACTGAAAGCCTATAACGGGGACGAACTGATGGGCGTGTCGGGAACACAGAGTAATTTTTGTGTACATGACGGTTCTGTCTATGTGCGGGATGAGGACAAGTGCCTGCGATTGGACGCGGCCACCGGGAAACTTTTGAACCGGTTCAAACCACCGGCAGATAAGGATGGCAAGCCGACACGCTGGGGATACATCGCTTGTGTTAACGGTATTCTCTATGGATCCGTGGCCAACACGGAACACGTGGTGACTTACCGTTACCGCAATCGCGGTGGTGACATGTCACGCCAATTGACCGAATCCAAAAGTTTGTTTGCCATGAATGCCAAGACCGGCAAACTGCTCTGGCACTACCAGGCAAAAGATTCGATTCGCCATAACGCCATTGCTATTGACGATGAAAAAGTCTGCCTGATTGATCGGCCATTGGCGGACTTTGACCGTGAGAAGAAACCGGCTAACAAGGATCATGCGACAGGCAAGCTAGTGGCGATGGATGCCAAGACAGGACGTGTTATCTGGCAGCGGACGGATGATGTTTACGGGACCGTGCTGGCTTTCAGCAAGAAACACAAGGCGTTGATGATGAGTTATCAGCCGACTCGATTTCGCCTGGATTCAGAGATTGGGGGACGTATTTCGGTATTTGATCTCTACGAAGGTCGACCCCTATGGGAAGTCAAAGCGAATTACCAGTCTCGCCCGATGATCAATGATCGGACAATTTATGCCCAGGGTGGAGCCTGGGATTTGTTGACAGGAAAGCCACAACCCTTCAATTTTAAACGATCTTATGGTTGTGGCATCCTGGCGGGATCCCGGAACATGATGCTATTTCGTTCTGCGACGCTTGGCTATTTCGACCTGGAGAAAAACAAGTCGATTGACAACTATGGCGGCATGCGACCGGGTTGTTGGGTCAATGCATTGCCGGTGGGCGGAGTCGTCCTAATACCAGATGCCTCGGCCGGTTGTCGATGCAGTTACTTGAACCGGGCCTGGATGGCGCTCGACAGTCAACCGGAATGAAAATCACCAGCGGGTTGACCGGTTATGTTTCCGTCGCACTGGTTGTCGCTTCGACTTGAAATTGCACCTGGCTTGGGTCAGGCCAGCGATCCTGCAGCC
This sequence comes from uncultured Pirellulaceae bacterium, assembly GCA_964640885.1. Lineage (GTDB taxonomy): Bacteria > Planctomycetota > Planctomycetia > Pirellulales > Pirellulaceae > JAZADA01. Next base: position 5,077 of record CAZXJC010000420.1, read on the forward strand.
GTACTTCAAAGCGGGCACCATAGACTTGTGCCTCGGCAGTCTTGATTCGACAGGGTGGACCGTCAAGTTGGTGACATTCAATGACGGGTGGTTCTTCGAGGGGTGGACAAAAGGCCAGGTGAACAGTTGCTGTCCGCTGCTCTGCTGCAAAACTGGCTTGTGTTGATACCGAGATTGACTCACCTCCATCGGTCCGTAATCGCCTGGTCATCTGTTGAATGAGTTCAGCAGGAGGTGATTCCAGGGACTCTTCCAAGTGGTCGCCGAGTTCCAGTTGGTTGTCGGCTGAGAGATCGGCAGTTGCCAGCGACGGAGCCAGGGTATCGGTCTGTTGGCGGCGCCTCGCGATTAACACGGCAGTCGTCCAGCTTGCTTCACTGGTTCCCAGTAAGCTCCACATCACGGCCAGGGCGGCAGGTGAAGAACCTGGCAGGGAAATGCTTAGCGTTACCAGGGTGGACAGGAGCAGTGGCAGAGACCACTCCAAACAGTGGATGAGGGTCAAGCGAGATTGTGTGAATTGCTGCCACTGGGTGCCATGGAACCAGGCAAACAGTAGTGTGAGCAAAATGCCCACGGCTACCAGTCCACCGGCAGGAACCGGTTGCTGAAACATACCGGCCCGGTGGCGCAACAGCAGTACGGCGAATAACAGCAGTAATAAGCCGACCGTGACTCGAATCAGACAACGACTTAACGAGATGACCAGTTCAATGGAGTCACTGGTAGTCAGTGTTGCCAAGGTACCTGTTCGCGAAACCATCCTGGATTCTCGCCAGCGAGGAAATTAACTGACAGGTGAAAACCAGATTTCACCTGTGGCAGTCAGTTTACTTTCTATGGCCGAAGATCCGTAGACCAATCAGGTTGCTGCACTCACACCGAGCAGTTCTGCCAGTTCAGCCGCTCGCCCGGTTGCTTCCCAGGTAAATTCGGCTTCATCGCGGCCAAAATGGCCTCCTGCTGCCGTCTTGCGGTAGATTGGTCGTCGCAAGTCCAGGTATTCAATGATGCCACTGGGGCTGAGAGGAAAGAAATCCTGTACAACGTCTTGAATTTTCGTGTCATCGAGTTGACCAGTTCCCTGGGTGTCGACATGGACACTAACCGGGTCTGAAACTCCGATGGCATAGGCGAGTTGGACTTCACACCGTTCGGCGAGGTTAGCTGCGACAATATTCTTTGCCACGTGCCGAGCCATATAGGCTGCACTCCGATCAACTTTTGTCGGATCCTTGCCACTAAAAGCACCACCACCATGTCGGCCCCAGCCACCATACGTGTCCACGATAATTTTTCTGCCGGTCAATCCACAGTCACCGAGGGGGCCACCGGTCACGAAACGTCCAGTTGGATTGACGTGATAGGTGATTTCGCCGTGTACGAGATCTTCGGGCAACAACGGCCTGACGATCTGATCGATGACAAACGAGCGAATCTCATCGTTAGAGACCTCATCGTCGTGCTGGGTACTAATAACGACCGTGTCGATTCGTACTGGCTGATTATCTTTAAATTCGACGGTCACCTGGCTCTTGCTATCCGGTCTTAACCAGGAAACTTCCTTGGCAAAGCGAGCTTCATTGAGACGGTCTAAAAGGCGATGTGCGAGGGCAATCGGTAGCGGCATTAACTCAGCAGTATCGCGGCAGGCAAAGCCGAACATTAAACCCTGGTCTCCGGCACCAATCGATTTTCCTGTGCTGTCATCAGCATCGACACCCATGGCAATGTCGGAACTCTGCTTGTCAAGTTTCACAATCACTTCGCAGTTATC
>CAZXJC010000421.1:0-2819 GCA_964640885.1 uncultured Pirellulaceae bacterium
TTCACTGATACTTAAGCGTCAGTTGGACATGACTAAGCCTGGAGACCGCTTACGGATCGTGCGGCTCTACATGCAATCGCAACGTTACCAGGATGCCTTGGTGGAGTTAGAGGCGGCAATCACCCAGTTTCCGGGTTTGAATAACCTCAGTGATCAGGTTAAGCAATTGCGCCAGCGGCTGGCGGAACGCTTGATCCAGGAGATTGAGTTTCGTCGCGAAGCGGGACAGCACGAGCATGTCTATACCTGGCTGAGTAATTTTCCCAGCGAGGGAGTTGCTGTTGAGACACTGTTGAAAGTCAGAGATTTGCTCAAGGAGTATGACGACCAGAACAAGCAGCGGCTAAAAGTACTCGAGCTGTTTGAGCATCATTTATCACTCGTATCGGATGATGCTTTCAAGAAGAAGATTAGGCCGGTCCTGGATGAGGTCAAGTTGGAATTGAACTTCAACACGCTAAACCGGATGGCTGATTTTTTGCGACTGGCAGATGATCCGGATCTGGGCTCGGATGCCAAGCTGTCGCTGGCTATTAGTGGCTGGTTGATGGGGCCTGGAGAGGGGACTGAGAAACTGGCAGTCGCTGCTTCGCTGCACGGGGTTCGAGACCTGGTTCGCGAATACCTGGCGTCCGAGCTGGAAGAAGAACGTCAGGAAACTCTCAAGCGTTTGCGTGTGATGGAAGGGAGTGCGCCGGCCAATGTTGCCCGTTTGATCGCCCACATGAAACCGGTCAAGAAGACGGTTTCCCAGGAGTCCCCGATTCCGGGCCTGATGGAGTTCACGGTTGCTGGTCTGGAGGAGGATAAACCGTTTAAATACTTTGTTCAATTGCCACCTGGTTACGATCCGTATCGCCGTTACCGCTGCATTGTGACACTTAATGGTGCCGGTAGCACCGCTCGCCAGCAAATTGACTGGTGGGCAGGAGCCTTTGATGCCAAGAAGAAGATTCGACTCGGCCAGGCGACGCGACATGGTTGTATCGTCATTGCTCCCGTCTGGAACCGAGCTTACCAAAGCAAGTACATGTATTCGGCTAAAGAACATGCGGCGGTATTGTTTTCCGTGCGGGATGCCTGTCAGCGATTTTCCGTTGATACGGATCGTATTTTTCTAACGGGCCATTCGATGGGTGGAGATGCAGCCTGGGATATTGGCCTGGCTCATCCCGACCTTTGGGCGGGTGTCATTCCGATCGTAGCTCGTGCGGACAAATATGTTTCCCGCTATTGGGAGAATGGTCGGCAAGTGCCATTTTATTTTGTGCTTGGTGAAATGGATGGCAATAGCATGGCTGACAATGCCCGAGATTTTAACCGTTACCTTACTCGACAGGGTTTCGATACGGTGATCGTAGAGTACCAAGGTCGTGGGCACGAGCATTTCCAGGATGAAATCCACCGCATGTTCGAATGGATTCGGTTGCATCAACGAAATTTCTTCCCGCAAGAATTTAAGTCCGTGACGATGAGGCCCTGGGACAATTATTTTTGGTGGGCTGAACTAGATGATTTTCCGCAGCGATCAGTCGTAATTCCCCTGGAGTGGCCCGTGGCTAGGGCCCGACCGGCAGAAACGGAAGGTGTTATTAGCGAGAATAATCGTATCCGGATTCGTAGCAGTACAGCAAAAGTGACTGTCTGGCTATCACCGGAAATGGTCGACTTTCAGCAACGCATTTACGTGACTATCAACGGTCGGGAAATGGGACAGGAAGTAGAAGTCTCCCTGGATGTGCTGCTAGAGGATGTTCGCACACGTGGTGATCGACAACATCCATTTTGGGCCAAAGTTGGACTTTGATCGCCCTGGAAAAACTGTCCCTGGCAAACTAGGGAGCGGTTGTTTTTTGCAGCAGGCAACCAGACATGAACCAGCCGTCTTTTTCGGTGGTCACGAAGCCGCCAGATGGCCCCAGGTACTTAGCGACCAGTTCGAAAGCTGGCATCTGACTGCCGTCGATTTGCTGCTCACGGACGCTGTCGTCATCTACGGGGCTGAGCAGGCGATTGAGCATCATTCCAAAGAGTGATTTGGATTCGGGCATTTTTCCTTGTCGCAGCAGTTCGTAGGAAGTGTGATAGGCCTTATCGGTACGGGTAAAGAGTCGCAGGCAAGTATCTGTGGCTCCCATTTTTGTCAGCGACGCATTGACTTGCTGCAGATCTACGCTTGTTGCCAAGCTCTTATCTGGTGTGCTCTTGAGGATGTGAACGATGTACTTGGCACTCGAGGCAACCATCAGTTTTCCATTACTGTTAACACAGATGGCCCATTTGGCGAGTAATTTGGACGCGTTATCTTGGACTTCTTCTTCCTCTTCTTCTCCAAAGGCATCAAAACCTGCGCCAGAGATGTCTAACTCCACGTCGACGGATTCTTCAACGTTAATTACTTCCCAGATGACCTGGCCCTTAAAGCGTGTTGTTTTCTTGTTCGGTTCGGCATCCATTAACTTTTCAATCGCTGTCTTGACCGCTTTCGCATTGTTGATATCGAGGGCGAAGAGCCAGCGTTCACTATCGGGCTTTACCGGTAAAGTATGGTCGCCGAGGTAATAGATTTGTTCGCCGAAATGTTTAATGAGGTCTTTGCGGAAATCGTCTAGCGGTCCGTTTACGTCATGTGCGATACCGTCGAGGATTTCTTCGAAGAGGTCTTCGCCTGGTTCTGTGTCTAGCATCTCGTTGACGAGTGTTTTGGAGTATTCAAACGCCTCTTTGATTTTCCAGTTCATCGTCAGATAAGATGAGACATCATTGGGGACCCAGGACTGGTCATTGCCCGTTTGTGTTGAGTTGGGGAATCGTAGCAT
>CAZXJC010000422.1:0-2907 GCA_964640885.1 uncultured Pirellulaceae bacterium
CGTTGTCTTTGCCGGCGGCGGTGTGCAGGGTGGCAATGTAATCGGGGCTTCGGACAAGATCGGTGCTGTTCCGACAGAGACAGCCGTCGGTCCCCCGGACATCGTCGCCAGTATTTATCATGCCCTGGGACTCAATCCCCATGCGTTGATCGTCGATCCCCGCTTGAATCGGACACTTCAGTTAAGCGACGGGGACGTCATCAAGCAGCTTTTTTAAGACCGGATTTAGTCACTACAAAAAGCAATCGCGGTGAGCGCGTAGACCTGGGCCACCCGCACCAGCTCGGCGACGGGAACTTCTTCGTCTACCGTATGCGCCCCCTTGGCATCGGGTCCATGTGTAATAGCCGGAATGCCAGCCAGCGCGTAAAACGTATTCCCATCATCAACAAAAGGCTTAGAGCCGGCCGGCAGTTCCTCTCCCATCACAGCTCGACAGGCAGACTGAAACGACCGAGCCGCCACGTGTTCTGAATCCACCTCGTAGGCATCCCGGACAAAATGAAACGTTCCCTGGCAGGTAATGCCCGGGCGCTCCTCGATCGCTGCGAGCACAGCTCGAAATTCCGCTTCCACGGCAGCCGGATCGGTCCCGGGTAACCAGCGGCGCGTGCCGGAAAGTTCAAAGCAGGTTGGTGACTGGTTATAGATTTCGCCACTCGTTACTTTTCCGACAAACAGGCTTTCCGGCCCCGCCACCGGATGTTGCCGCTCGGCCAGCTGAACGTTGAGTTCGTTGAGTCGCTGAACCAGTTCGGCACCAGCGGCAATCACGTCCGGTTGCTGGCTGCCACCAAGCACTTCGTGAACCGGATCTCCCGCCCGCTGTACGCTAATCTCCAGCACCGCCAAACCACGGCCTACCACGTTCAATCGATCACTGTTGTACTCAGGGAGCATAACGGCATCTCCGACGTAACCGGCGCGAATCAACTGGTCGACCTGGCTGCCATCGCCCCACGGCGCCTCATGCAAATCATGGGCTGTGAGCAAGATATTTCCGCCACCGAGCAGGCCCGTTTCGCGCAGCACCCGCAACGCTTCCACGGCAGCAGCCACACCTCCTTTCATGTCGGAAACACCACTTCCGTAAAGTATCCCGTTTTCACCGCGGGGCGGCACAAAGGGAAGGTGGACCGTATCGAGATGCCCATTAAATTGCAACGTGCGGCCCGGCTGGCCACTCTCGTAGCGCGCCACCACCGCCGGTGCTGCTGGCCAGCCTGCCTCAGGCCGTTCTACAGAAAAATCTTCCTGCTGCAGCATCTCTGCCAGGCAGTCAGCCACTTCGGCCGCTCCTTGGGTAGGGCTAGGAATTTCAACCAGTCGAATCGCTGTCTCCAACAGTCTTTCCTGGGAAACCTGCTCAGCAACCTGCTCGGCAATCGATGCGGTAATCTTGGTCATGGTGGGTCCGTCATTCTGAAGTGGATAAGCGAATGTCAGTGTAATCGAATACTGCTTAGCTTAGTCGCCCAGGCCAGTGGGGAAAACAAGGGAGACAACGTCCGTTAGCAGGAATTAAAAAGAAACGGGATGAGGTGCCGACCTGAAAACTGTCGACACCTCACCCCGTACTACCGGTCTCTCCTCTTCACACAAGAGTTAACTCAGGTTCGCAGAATAGATACCAAAGTTGTTGCCCCAAAGCGAACCTGCCAGTTGCATACCGGTCACGGTAACCAAACCGTCATTCGGATTGCCATCCTGGTTTCCACCACCATCGAATCCCCATGGATTTCTCAAGGTAATTGAAACAGGAGCCATTCCGGTACACCCACCACCCAAATCGACTAGTTCGAAATTGACCCGCTCCACGATGTAAGCATGTGGACCTATCAACGGAACACCAGCCGGAGGATTCGCCACGATGTTAACCACCACTGCCTTGCGCTGCCGCAATTGACCGTCGATGTAATGCAAAGCCGCGCTTGGGTTGCGAATCGTAACGCGGGCAGCATTCCTCACACCCATCTCGACAAGTACACTTGCAGGGTTTCCGCCGTGGAGCGACTGGTAGGTATTCGCACCCGTATGATGGATAGTGTAAGCCTTCTCAATAATGGGTGCCCAGATACTGTTCTCTCGTCCCAATCCAGCGAAATTCAACGTGTTGCTGGTCGCTGTCTCGGTAGGTAGATCAGCATCAACTCGATAGTACGATCCTCCCATTTCCACAGCAAAAGTCCCGTCCCCGAGACTTACTACGCTCTGAAGAATGCTGTTGGGGTTCGCCTTAGCGGCAGCACCCAGGCCAGCCATGAGCCAACAGTTCCCAATCTTACCCTGATCGATATCCTGGCTGGCGGGCCCGGTGCTGGCAAACAACGGATTGTTGGCAAAGTTCTTGTAGTTCCGACCGTCTCTCGGATCAACAATATTATCGCCATCAAGTGTCTTGTCCGCACCGTTAGAGAACCTTGCTACCTGATGCACATTGGTCGCATTTTCAGCATGCGTGGCATCTTGAATGGTGTCATTGTCGGAAGAAAACCAACCCCACTCATAGTCAACCCAAAAGCTGTCCTTCCCCGCATTTCCATTAAGAGAGTCATTGATATCACCATCGATACTTACCAGCGTATCATCACCGTTCCCCCCGTGCATTCGATCCACACCCGAACCAGAGAAGAGATGGTCTTTGCCATCCTGGCCGAAAATCTGGTCATTTCCGGCATTGCCGTGGAGGACATCATCACCATTTCCTCCGTGGAGCACATCCGCTCCAGCAATTCCTTTCAAGATATCTTTCCCATCATCCCCTCGGAGAAAATCGTTGCCAGCATCGCCATGCATAACATCATCTCCTTCCTCACCAACCAATCGATCGTTCGCAGCACCACCTTTAAGCACGTCTTGACCGCGACCACCATATAGCCGGTCTTTCCCAGCGGATCCAATCAAACG
>CAZXJC010000423.1:0-6643 GCA_964640885.1 uncultured Pirellulaceae bacterium
ACTATGTTCAACTCGATCATCAATTCTTAAAACGGAGCCGCAATTCTCAGGGCATCTTGATCGGGACTGCTCGAGCTAACCCCGGCAAACACATTTCTCACCCGGATCATCTCGACGATCCACAGCTTTCTGCTCCACTACAAAACGTCTATGCCGGCCTGCGATCTCTCAACGTCGATGCGCTGATCTCAATCGGAGGAGATGACACACTCAAGACAGCCAATAAGTTCAAGCTATTCCAGGATCGCCTGCCCGCTGACGAGCCTCGTATCCCCGTCGTCCATCTGCCGAAGACGATCGACAACGACTACATGGGAATCGACTTTACGTTCGGTTACTTTACTGCCGTTGATACGCTCGCAACCGAAGTTCGCAACCTGATTTACGATGCCGAAGCAGCCAGTGCTTATTTCCTGGCTGAGACCATGGGGCGCAGCGCTGGCTGGCTGGCCTATGGAGCGGCAATCGCCGGAGAAGCCAGCCTGGTAATCAGTGTCGAAGACATCACGGGGCCTTACGCCAGCGAGGAAACTTACACAAATCCGCAGACTGAGCAGCAGGAAACCCGTACGATTATGAACATGGAGGCGGTTATCGGGCGAATCGTCAAAACCATGCAGGCTCGCGAGCAGGAAGGAAAACCTTTTGGCGTCATTATCATCGCGGAGGGGTTAGCTGAATTTCTCCCCTACCAGTACTTGGAAGGAATTTCCCGTGATGACCACGGACATATCGCCATTTCAGATGTCAACTTGTCTCGCTTGATGAGTAAATTAATCGCCAAGACTTACGAAGAAGAAACCGGGTCCAAACGCAAAGTGACCGGACTCCAGCTAGGTTATGAGTCTCGCTGCTCTCAACCACACGCATTCGACGTGATGCTTGGCAGTCAACTGGGAGTGGGGGCCTACATCGGACTTGTCGAACAGCAGCTCAACGGAGTCATGGTCTCGATTTCAGGCCAACTCGACCTGCATTACGTCCCCTTCGATGAACTCGTCGACCCGGATACGCTGGTTACCGTCGTTCGCTACATTGAGTCGAACAGTGATTTTCATCGACTGGCTCGATTCCTGGAAACACACGTCAACGACTGAAAACCTGTTCAGCTGTCGAGAGTTCCCTTCGTGCTTGGCACGCCAGTAACCCGTGGATCTGCTTCAGTGGCCATTCGCAGAGCCCGAGCAGCGCTCTTGAAAATCGCTTCACTAATGTGATGGCTATTGCGACCATGATGTAAGATCGTGTGAAAATTGCAGAGCGAGTTGGCAGCAAATGCCTGCCAAAAATCCTCAACCAGTTCACTGTCAAAATCGCCAATCTTGGCAGTCGGAAACTCCGCCTCAAAAACCATCGCATAACGGCCACTCAAATCGACCGCAGTCGTGACCAGCGTTTCCTCCATCGGCAAGGTAAAATGCCCGTACCGACAAATTCCGGACTTGTCACCAATCGCTTCACGAAAAGCCTGCCCAAGACAAATCCCCACGTCTTCCACCGTGTGGTGCTGGTCAACGTGCAAGTCTCCAGTCGCCTGGACCTCAAGATCGATCACTCCATGCTTGGCCAGCAACTCAAGCATGTGGTCCAGGAATCCTACGCCCGTCTTAATAGCCGCGGTTCCTGTACCGTCCAGATTAAGCTGTAGACGAATCGTCGTCTCGTTCGTCTCCCGTTCGATACTAGCCGTTCTCGCCATATCACACCTTACCCTTGAGCAGTTCCAAACAAGCTGCCACCTGGTCGTCCGTTCCGACGCTGATCCTCAAACCGTCACCCCAACCGGGATAATTCATGTATCGGACTAAAACGCGTTCGGCTTTGAGCTCTTCGTACAACGTTTTTACCGATCGCTGCGGATGCGTACACCAAACAAAATTTGCTTGCGACGGTACAACCTCAAAACCAAGCTCTGCGAGCTGACTTTCCAGTACCTGACGCGTCGCCAGAACTTTATCCCGGTTAGCAGTAAGCCATTGCTGATCCCCCAAGGCAGCCGTAGCACCAGCGATTGAAAGGGCATCGCAGTTATAAGAATCTTTAACTTTCAACAGCTGTTGAATCATCGTTGGCTGGGCTACCAGGAATCCAAAGCGGAGCCCTGCCAGTGCATACGATTTGCTAAAAGATCGTGAAACCATGATCTTCTCACTACGAGCAACTAAGTCCAGGCAACTGGACTCGGCAAAGTCCGCATAGGCTTCATCTACCAACAGCGGGCAAGGCAACTGCTCCGCCAACTCAAGCACCGCTTCCGGAGGAAGCATCGTACCACTGGGGCTGTTCGGATTAGGCAGGAAAGCCAGTCGCAAGTCGTCCGCCGGTTGAGTAAAGTCATCTGCCAGCCCCCAATCGTCCTGGAAGGAAACCTCCTCCCAACGCACATCCTGGATCTGAGCCAGAGTCCGATAGAGAATGTAGCTGGGGTAGGGGAGCCGCAATAACGAACCACTGTCAACAAAACCCCGCGTCACAATCGTCAAAATGTCATCGCTGCCATTGCCACACAAAATCCAATCCGCGGGGACTCCCAGGACCTGTTCTGCTTGTAAGCGAAAAGCGGTCGCAAGGGGATCCGGATAACGCTCCAAACCGGTGCGGGCCGCTGCTTCAATTGCTGCAATCACCTGAGGAGACGGAGGGTAGGGATTCTCATTCGTATTGAGCTTGATGAACTTGCCCGTCTGCGGCTGTTCTCCTGGCGCGTAGCCCGCCATCGCTTCAATCACAGATCGAATTCCAGTCATGGCCTGATCACCTAAAGTCGAATATCAATACTGGCTCGATGGGCCGACAAACCTTCCTTGTCAGCCATCACCTGCACATCCGCTGCCGCTGCCTTAAGGGCCTCCTCGTCATAACTAATGACACTGCCGCTGCGGAGAAAGTCGTTGGCTGTCAATCCCGAGGCCCAGCGAGCTGTGCCTCCGGTTGGCAACACGTGCGAAGGTCCGGCCACGTAGTCACCAAGGGCCACCGGCGCATAGTTTCCCAGGAAAGTTGCCCCGGCATTCTGGATTTGATCGAGCAGTGGCTGCGGGTTGTCGACCGCAATATGAAGATGTTCCGGAGCAATCAAATTCGTAATCCGACAGGCTTCCGCCGCATCACGAGTAAGAATCAAGCAAGCAAACTCCTCCAGGCTTTGGCGAGTTAAATCCTCCCGGCTCAACTGCTGCAACTGCTGCTGAAGCTGCTGTTCCGTTGCCTCCAGCACTTCTTGGTTCCAAGTTATCAGAATGCTTGCTCCGGGTGCATGCTCTGCCTGAGCCAACAGGTCAGCTGCTACGAATGCGGGCTGAGAGGTCTCGTCTGACAGGACGACCACTTCGCTAGGACCAGCAATTGAATCAATGGCTACTTCACCAAAAACGTATTGCTTGGCAAGCGCAACAAACTGGTTCCCCGGTCCAACGATGATATCAACTGGTTCCATTAACTCATTTCCATAGGCCAATGCCGCCACTGCCTGGGCACCGCCGACCCGGAAAACCTGCTTGATTCCTAACTCGTGGCAAGTCGCCAGCAAATCTGGGTTATTAGCTCCAAAATCAGTTGGCGGGGCGACCACGGCAATTTCTGGTACGCCAGCAGCCAGGGCCGGTACCGCCGTCATTAGCAGGGAAGAGGGGTAAGCAGCCGCACCGCCCGGGATACACAGCCCCGCTCGTCGCATCGGCAGATAGCGTTGCTGCAAAGTGACACCGTTAGCACGTTCGAGTGTGACCGACTGGTGCAAAATAGCTTGTTGGAATTTCAGGATATTATCTCGGATACGCCGAATTGTCTCCAAAAACTGAGGATCTGCCGCTTGATGAGCAGCGGCCAGTTCTTCTTCAGCGACCGGCAGCGTCTTGGCGTCCAACTCCGCTCCATCCAACAAACGGCCATAACGCAAGACGGCTTCGAGGCCCTCTTCCCGAACTTCATCACAAATCCGTTGAACCACCTGGCGTGGTGAGAGCGGCTCACCAAAGACGGCAATCGTTCGTTCCTTTCCTGCCTGGCTAACCACGTTTCCACGCGGACTCAAACTCGAACGCAGCGCACCAAGCAATTGCTCAACATCATCGTGTTGCGTATCAATGCGTTTAATGGATACAGGTTCTGGACTCATGTCATATCTCGTTGGCGATCAATTCTTCCTGGGTGCTCGGTCGAGGTTCTCAACTGCCCTACTCCCGGCAGGACCGGGAACACACTACCAGTCTATCAGGCAGTGACTCGATTGGGCAGCTAGTGATGGTCCGTCAAACCACGACCATAAGTGTCGACCAGGAAGACAACTGCCTCTCCCCGCCCAATATTACAGATCTCGTGTGGTACATCAGCCGCATAATGGGCCGAATCACCTTTGGAGAGTTCGCAATGCGCGTCATCCGAGGTAATTCGGACACGCCCCTTTTCCACGGTTAAAAACTCGCGAGTCCCTTGAAAATGGGCCGCACTTGTCAAGACTCCCTCTGGCTTGAGAACTAACTGATAAAACTCAACCTCCTTCTCCAACTGGAGTGGTGAAAGCGTACGAATCCGACAATTTTTATCGTCACGGAACAAGTAAGCCTCATCGTCACAGCGAATCACATCAATCCGACTCTTCGGGGTTGATGTTTCAACCAGTTCACCGAGTGTCAACTGAAAGGCTTGGGCAATCCGATACGCTACTCCCAGCGTCGGACTGGCCGTTCCCCGTTCAATTTGGCTCAACATGCTACGGCTCACCCCGCTAATCGATGCCAACTGCTCTAATGTCCAGCCTTTCCGCCGTCTCATCAACTTGACACGCTGACAGACCTGTTGGTTCAGGGGTAGCGGGGCAGGGGCTTGTGATCGGTCGCTGGCACCCTTTTTTGACTGCTTTTTCTTTCCCATAAATATTGGCTCCCGCACGGCACAACACCGTTTGTCCCAATTCAAAGTACTCTACTAATTCAACTCGCAAACCGGATGGTAACGTGCCTGAAACCATCAATTCTAGTTTCGGCGGGTTGCAAGTAAATCTGCTTTTTTCTATGATTGTGGAAATTATTTCTAGGATATCAGAATCAAGGAAGTGAGGGTAGGGTCATGGCTGGGACGCTGCCGGATGCAATGTTGGCTGTCAAAAAACTGACAGATGCCCCGGGACTAGGCTGGTCTCCGGAAACCGCCATTCCAGAACTGCCCGCTGGGCAGGCACTGATCGCCGTAACTCATGCCGGGATCTGTGGAACAGATCGCCATATTTACGAATGGGATCGCTGGAGCCAGAGTCGCGTCAAACTCGGAACCACGGTCGGTCATGAACTTTGTGGTATCGTCATCGCAGTGGGCCCCAACGTCCAACGGGCGGAAGTGGGACAACGCGTCAGCGCCGAGGGACATATCGGCTGCGGCACCTGTCCAAACTGCCGAACCGGAGAAGCGCATATCTGCCAGTCTGTTGATATCCTGGGAATTGATCGCAACGGCTGCTTCGCCCAGTTCATTGCTGTTCCAGAAGAAAACCTGTGGCCAGTTCATCCGGACATCCCGGATCATATTGCGGCAGTCTTTGACCCACTTGGTAACGCAGTTCACACGGTGATGTCTGCAGACGTCAGTGGACGAAGCGTTCTCATTACCGGAGTAGGAATCATCGGTTTAATGGCAGTCAGCGTAGCGAGAGCCGCTGGGGCAAGCCAGATTGTAGTTACCGATACCAATAGTCAGCGACTTGAGCTGGCGCAAGAACTCGGTGCTGACCAGACGTTTCGAGCTGACGATAGCGAGTGGCCAGACAAAGTCCAATATTTGTCGCATGGCCAGGGGCCCGAGGTCCTCTTGGAAATGAGTGGACATCCACAAGCTATCCGTGACGGATTCCGCGCCTTGGCGATTGGAGGTACGGCAGCCTTGCTAGGATTGCCCAAGGAACCTATTTCTTTCGACCTGCCCAACGACATTATCTTCAAAGGGGCTAAGGTCCTGGGAATTAATGGTCGCCGCATGTTTGAAACCTGGTACCAAATGGAACGATTCCTGCTCGCTGGACGCCTCAACCTGGAACCAATTATCACTCACCAACTTGAGCTCGCAGACTTCGATCAAGGCTTCAAAATGATGCAGTCCGGCGAGGCCATCAAGGTCGTTCTCAAAATCCCCCAGGAGGAAAAACTATGCCCAACGTCGACTTCCAGCGTCGAAGTCGGGAGCTACTGAGCTCACTCACAGATTCCCGCCAGCTGAAAGAATTCTACTACTTGCAAGGAGAACTCGGTCCCACGGCTCAAATTGAGGGCGTCGGTGAAGTGATCGTGCTCTGCTCGAACAATTACCTGGGCCTGGCCAGCCACCCCGAGGTAGTCGCCGCGGGCATTGAAGGACTCAATACTTATGGAGCCGGCACATCATCGGTTCGGTTTATCTGTGGTTCACTCGCCTGCCACCAGCAGTTGGAGGCCACTATCAGTCGCTTTGTCGGTACCGCCGCGGCGCTGAGCTATGTTAGTTGTTGGAACGCCAATGAAGCTGTCTTCCCGACACTCACCACTGACGGTGACGTGCTCCTGTCCGACGAGTTGAATCATGCCAGTATCATCGATGGCTGTCGCTTGATGGGCAAAGGCGTTCAAAAATCCGTCTATCGCCATAGTGACCTGGAAGACCTGGAAACAAAACTCAA
>CAZXJC010000424.1:0-2603 GCA_964640885.1 uncultured Pirellulaceae bacterium
GGCAACCTGTTAGCAAGCAGGAATCCTGGCCACAGGAGCAAACCGAGAAACTGTTGCAAAGCAGGTACAGCCAGGACGCCTGGAATCACCGTTTCTGATCCAATCGGATCATACCAGTCCCCAGCGCTTACGGAGGAACCACTCACTGCCTAAGAGTGTGACAATCCCCAGAAAGAACAACCAGGCGTCCAAGGGGGAACCACCCAATTGCCACTTGGTCTCCATCTCAATCTTCAATTCCGGTGGTTGATCACGTAACGATTTGATCAAGGCTGGCACCTGCTCCGGGGCAACCAGTTTCCCACCCTGCTCCTGGGTAAACCCTGCCAGCCAGTTTAATTGTTCGATGTCAGCTCGCGGATTACTTTTTTCAGCCTGCTGATCCATGACATGGAAATCAGCCCGGGCCTGGCCGACTTCCTGGCCATCAGCCACTGCTCGAACCTCGATTCGATACGGTCCTGGTTGTCTCAGCTCTTCAATCGTCCCCTGCCAATGGTCTTCATGTGGTACGACTCGGGTCGTGTGCGAATCACCATCCGGATCAATCCAGCGGACTTCCAGTTTGGCAGCGGTCAGCGACTCGCCACCCGTACTGCGAATCCCGGTCTCAAAGGTCAAGGGCATCCCGGGTAAATAACGCCGCTGGGTGAGTTGCACCCAGACGTCACGACGAACCACATCTTCTCGATGGACAAGCCAGAGGATCAGCTGTCGCCAGAATTGCCGCTGTTCTCGCTCAAAGCCCGCTCGTTTCCATTGCCAGGTCGAATCCCCGGCAAAAGCAACCGTACGACCGGCTCCATATTCGGTGGAGACCAACAATGGATGTTTCTCTGGACCGCCACTTTCCAGTAACACACGGCCGCTGGCTTTCACACGGCTAAACCGGTTGGCACCATTTAAGGCAGGCAACAATTGCCAACGGGCTCGGTTCTCCCCCTCGGCTGCCAACCGGGTAATCGGATGGCGGCCGGTGGGCACCATGGGTAATTGACCTGCTAAATGAAACGCCTTTTGTACGGTTGCCGTCGCCCCCAAGTCCTGCCTTTCAATCGGATCAATCTGAACTGGCAAGATCGTTTCAACAGGAGTCCCGCCATAGCCACCAGGTCCAAAACTGTGGTAGCCACCGATCATCAAGAAACCCTTCCCTTTTCCAACGAGTTGCTCGAGGGCGGCAAGGTCATTACCAGAAACGGCCTGGGCATTGAGATTTTCCAGGATGATGACATCGAACTGTTCATCGCCCAGCAGCCGAGTTCGTTGATCAGGCCAGTTTTTTCGACTCTGCATCGAAACCAGCTGTTCTACCAGTTCCATGTCTGGTGAACTGGCAATGGTATGGCGCAGCTCCAGCTGCTCTCCCAGCCGACTGCCATACAAGTAGAGCACCTTGATGCCCCCTTCCAGGACTGTCAAATAGGCTGTCAGTTCATTGTTCTCAACAAGCAATTCGCCGGGTTGTTCCGCGACTTTACAGGAGAGCAGGTAGCGACCAGTCTGTTGGGGAAGATAGTCGATCTCGATCGGAACCTGCTGGTCATCTTCACGAGCAAGGACTTGAACCGTTCGTTGAAACACTTGTTGGTTCTGTTCATCAACCACTCTCACCGTGACGGGAAGTTGCTGGTTGACGTAACCACGTGCGTGAACCATGGCGCGGACCGTAAGCTGGTTTTTGACGAAGACCGTATACTGTTGCGGCAACTGTTCCAGTGCCAGGTCTTTAGCCTGCTGGACATTACCTTGCTGACCAAAAGGAACCGTGTAGAGTGGCACCCCTAAACGCTCTAATTCACGTCCCGCCTGGTGAATTTCGATGCGTGGTGCGAAGGCTGTCTGGGTCCCATCTCCTAGTAAAACAACCGAGGCAATCCGTTCACCAAGATTCTGTTGTAACGCTTCATACAAAGTTCCACCGATATCTGTTTCCCGGCCGGTCGCAGTGGTGGGAATCCCCAGTTCGCCCGATTCCCAGTCCCGCGGATGAAGCTCTGTATCATATCCATAAACCTTAATTTTCAAGTTCTTATCGAAATCTCTCAAAATGGGTTCCACGCCTCGCAGCACTTTCACCTGATCTTCCCAGCGTGTTCCCTCCCCCGTGGTTCCCAACTGGTCCATACTAAGGCTCTCGTCAAACAGGACGAGGATGACGGCTGTCTGTGGTTGCGAATCTGTAAAGACATAGCTGGGCTGCAACATGGCGAGCAACACCAGCAATACCAGGCAAATTCGCAGCGTCACCAGGATCAACTGGCGTCGCTTCGTAATGCGGCCAAAGCGGGGGCCAACCAGCAACAAGGCCAACAAGGTCAACGTGGCCAGAACGACACCCAGGTAGCTTCCAAAAATCGGTTCTGTGGACCAACTGCCGGTCATGCCTGTACCTCGGTCGCGACCAGCGCTGGGCGGGGTTCAACGGCTTGTTCTGCGGCAGGTTCTTTTCGATAGAAACGATTTGCCAGGGTGTGTTCAAGTGCCAGCACCAAGGCCAGCAACATGATCAAAAACGGGTAGAATTCCTGGCCAATCCGCTTACTGCGAACTCCAAATTCAATTTCTTCCTCTTCCACCTCATCTACAAGCTCAAGCTCTTC
>CAZXJC010000425.1:0-4386 GCA_964640885.1 uncultured Pirellulaceae bacterium
AAGGGCTGACAAGGCTGGGATACCTTGACCTCAGCCACACCCAGGTCACCGATGCGGGGCTGGTTCACCTTAAAGGCCTGACAAAGCTGGGGCAGCTTCGCCTCGACAACACTCAAATTACCGATGCCGGGTTGGCACATCTTAAGGGGTTGACGAATCTCTTTCACCTTCACCTCGCCGATACTCCAATCACTGATGCGGGCCTGGAGTCTTTGAAGGGGATGACGTTACTTCATACGCTTGACCTCGACAACACGGAAGTCACCGACGATGGTGTAGCTGAGTTACAGAAAGGGATCTTCAAGGAAAGAACCCGTCTTCATTACAGTGGGGATGTACGTCACAGGTGGGAACGCCCGCCTGTGACGATAACTCACTAACCGACCAGCCGCATGATCTGCTGCCAAAAGACTTGCAGGCGCCGCCTCAGCGGGCGATAACAGCGAGGTAACACGAGACTTAAAACAATGACACTCCGATAACTCGAGACAAAGAAGCCCAAAACCTGCCTGTTACCATCCAAACTGCCCTTACGGCCGCAAGAAATATGACGGGTTATTGGAGACCGTCAACGGAATCCTGAAACTGAAGCCAGGTGACGCCAGCGCCCGCTAGCTGCAGAAGCGACTTAGACGACGAGAGACAAAAAGAAACGCAACCGGAATTACACCACAACATCTTACCCGCACAAATACTTACTATTGAAGGTAAATGGAAACGTAAATGCCAGGTCGACAAATATTGTCGGAAAATGACTACATGGATCCACGGTATCGGCCCACTCGTCCCGACATGGTTCGCCGTCGTGCCGTGCTCAGAGAGACATTGAATCGCTTTTCAACCGCTGATCCACCCAACAAATACGATCTGCTCGCACAGGAAAATCTTGCGCGTTGGCGAGGCTCAGCCGATCAGCGCCACCATAGCAATCAGGTCTACGTTGTTGGGGGAGATTGGGGCGACGTCACGCATAAGTTGACGAAGGACCGTGGCTGTTGCTTCGCTGCCTTGAATATGGCAAACGCGTTCGTACCTGGTGGAGCGTATACCGTGGGTGCCCGAGCCCAAGAAGAGAACATGTTCCGCCGAACGAATTGCCACTTCTTTGTTGGACCGGAGGAATACGACGCGACCCGTGACCGATACCACTCACATATGACATCGCTCTTATCGGCAGAGAATGACAAAGTGTATCTCGATTCGGAAAATCCACGTGTCTGCATTCGCGGGCCTGAAGATCGATCTCGATCGGATCTTGGCTATCACTGGTTGCCGGACGAGGAGGTGTTTCCATTTTTCGAATTGAGAGCTGCTGCTCAGGATTTGCGTGGTGGTTCCACCTTTTCGAAATCGAATGCGCGTCGACGAATAGCCGCTCAGTTGAATACGCTCATGGACCAGGGTGTTCAACATGCTGTGCTCGGTGCGTCTGGCTGCGGTGCATTCCGGAATCCGGCCCATCGCATCGCCCAACTGTATCGACAAGAAATCGAGAAACGAAAACAGGGATTCAAGGTACTCGTTTTCGCGATCCACCACGCTGGCTACGGTCCAGACAACTTGACACCATTTAAAGAAGTGTTTCGCGACCCACTCGAGTTCGCCACACCGGCAGACAACCCGTAGTCACTAACCGACTAGCCGCATGATCTGCTGCTGGACGGCCTTGCAAACGGCCCCTGAAAGGTATTCCGCAAAACTTCCGCTGTCATTGGAAAACCATTTTACGCGGACCAGGATTCGCATACTCGAAAGTCCAGCATGCCCAAGAACCAACACCAGAAAACCCCAATCCGGAGACATTCCCATGACTACATTATCTTCCGTATCTTGGCGACATTCTGGAGTCTATGGCTTTTGTTCGGCTTGCTTGTAGTTTTCCTGTCGCTCACATGGCCGACTGATGGGGTCGATTTATTAATAGGGATTGGTATAGCCGCAGTCGGATTGGGTGGCCTCATCTATATCACGGTCTCCTGGCGGCGTCACGATCTCGCATACCCTGAAGGCCAACAAGGTCTATCAGAGGTTGAGTCCCTTCTTGACCAGCCTCCGCCACGACAGCATATTCCCAAGAAGTTTTACCAAGCGAACGCACTGAGAATATCCGACACCCTCGGTGCCCTCCTCGCAGTAGGCATATTCTGCCCTGGTTTGACAATATTCATGATCTTAACGTGTCCATGGCCGGCAATCATTGCCCTCCAAATCCTGCTCTACGGCATCCCCGGAACGGTTCTCTGGGGGGCCTGGATTTGGTTGTGCATCACCGAACGCATTAAGCGACGACGCTTACTACGAGACGGCATCGCGGTCGAGGGGACCTTATTGGCACTGGAGAAGACCAGTATATGGACCAAGATACTTTTTTCCCCACAGAATAGTACCCAGTACCGCGCAACCTACAGATTTTCCTGGCTCGGCGAACAACTGGAGGCGTCTCAACTACTTCATGCAACAAATCATCATGATGTTGACAATTGTTGGATACCGGGGACTACCGAGGTACGTCTGCTTGTCCTGCCACACGATCCACTAAGCGTGCTCTGGGCCGAGACCACGCTAAATTCCGCCCCCCTCTATCCCTCGCCAGGCGACTGAAATCGGTCCGCTAAGCAGGTAGTCCCACTAGAATGCCCACTACCAACTAACGTTTGGGAAAGAACGTCCCAAGCCTGGAAACGTTAAAAAGTGTTGCGCCCGCACGCCGCGGTATCTATCTATGGGACCCAAAGACCCCGGGGGGTGTGGTTCGGATTTCCGGGCCTCTGGGAAAACGTGCAAGCGACTTTTTTGTTCTACCCGATTGCCGCCCGAAAATCATACACAGTCTGCCAAAAGACTTGCGGGCGCATCGTGCAAGAGCGATCATGAGGCGATGGTCGTCCGTCCGTGTCGGCCACAGAACAAACACCCCCCCCTTATCAGGAGAGAGAGTGTCATGGGAATACCACGGGGCAAATTACCACGTCCGAAGGTCTTTGTTGTCATCATTATCATCGGCGCAGGTCTTTTATTGTTTCTTCAAGTAGTCATCAACCTTTACAACCACGGGAGGCCGTTTTACGGAGATTCAGATGGAGATGCCCTGATTCTGTTATGGGTTAGCCTCGCTCTCCTTCATGGTGTGATTTGTGCATCTCTTTGCTCAAGGCTCGCCACCGAAAAAGGACACAAAACGGGAGAGTGGGCTTTCAATGGTTTTATTCTGGGGATATTTGCGCTGATTGCCGCTGCCGGACTCCCTGATCGCAAGTATCAGCACGGTCACTTACCGGAGTCCGACCAGCCACCGACAGACTAGGCCCTTGCCCGACACCGCCAAAGGACGAGTAGTCATTAACCGCCCAGCAGCATGATCTGCTGCTGGACGGCTGGGCTCAACGCCTGCCAGCGCTCGAGGAGCAACTGCAGCTGCGGGTCCAGGGGACTGTTTACGAGCGCGCTTTCTCTGAAATTATCCCCAGTTGGTCCCCAGCTTTTGTGAGAACATACGTTTTCCCGGGCCATCTTGATGGTCCGGGATTTCTTTTGCGCCGTCGTAGAAGGTGTTTCTAGTCCGGATCGGTTCCACGCTCTACACAGATGGGAAATCCCGGGTCGTGGTCCTTTTGACGTTTGGTCCAGAGAGCTAAAATCCAATAACTTCGTGGTTAGTGATCCAGAATCAGAACTGAGTTGAATAACGATATGCAATTCCATTTAATTAGACTTGCGACGGTGCTCCTGGCATCTATGACACTTGCGGTACAGGTTCAAGCTCAAACAAAAGTTGACTGGGTGGGGCAAGGCGGTTTTAGGCTCCTTGTCGAGGTGGAAGCGAAAGATGTCCAGCAGCGCACGTCGGACGAATGTCCCACCGAATTAAAGATCGACTTCGCTACCAGGCTAAAAGAACTTGGGATCGATAATAGACCTGACCTGGGGTCGATCCAAGTGATGAAAATCAACCCGCAGACAGGACGCCCCTTGGAATATACCGATTACGCGTATGCTCGTAGCAACTTCGATCGACCGTTCCGGTGGTATGATGCTGCCATTCCTTATGAGTTTCCCGAATTTCGGAATACCCCCGATCGCACCAAGGGAAAGATTGAGTACCAAAACAAAACCCGTACGGGTTACATCTATAATGTGCTCGGTGATTGGAGATCAGGTCGTCTTGCCTGGACGCACACACAAACCGACAGCGAGCCCAGTCACTACGCGATTTATTTCGACCTGCTTCCTGATGGCAAAGAGCCTCAAAAAATGCCTCCCAAAGGCTGGTTGGGTGACGGGATGCCTCGGTGTGATCAGAAATCGCACTCGACGATGGGGGCCAGTCATACCCGTATTGATGTGGATGACTGGAACGAAGATGGGCTAGACGATTTAATCGTTGGA
>CAZXJC010000426.1:0-8919 GCA_964640885.1 uncultured Pirellulaceae bacterium
GTGACGCTGAAATTCTCTGCTGGGATGACCTGGCAGAACAGGTTGGGGTGAGCGAGGGAGACGATCAGCAACACTCGGACCTGTCCATACGAGGAGATTCGCTGGCAACCATCCTGTACACATCGGGTACGACAGGACCCCCGAAAGGTGTCATGCTCACTCAGCAAAACCTGGTCTCCAATGCGGTGGGAACCTATGAAGCGTTTGAACGGGAGCCGGATGATGTACGTTTGAGTTTTCTGCCATTCAGTCACATCTTTGCCAGGACCTGTGATCTTTACACCTGGCTGGTTGGTGGTACTCAACTGGCTGTGGCCGAGTCACGAGAGACAGTTATTGCTGATTGTGCTGATGTTCAGCCAGCGGTGCTTAATGGGGTGCCCTACTTTTATGACAAGTTGTACCGTTCACTCAACGAGCAAGGACTCGCCGAGACACCTGGGATTGTGCGGCAAGTGCTGGGAGGACGTATTCGTAACTGTTGTTCTGGCGGTGCTGCCTTGCCCAATCACCTGTTCGATTTTTTTGAGCAGCAGGAAGTTCCTCTCTACCAGGGCTATGGATTGACCGAATCGTCACCCGTGATCACCGTCTCCAGCGAGAAACAGGTGAAACGGGGGTCGGTGGGCAAACCGCTGCAAGATATTGAAGTGAGAATTGCCGCAGACGGAGAGATCCTGACGCGGGGTCCGCATATCATGGTCGGCTACTATCAGAACGACCAGGCAACGGCGGAAGTTATCCAGGATGGCTGGTTATTGACGGGTGACCTGGGAAGTCTTGATGAAGAGGGGTTTCTGTTTATTACAGGGCGCAAGAAGGAGATTATCGTAACACTCGGCGGCAAGAACGTGGCCCCTGTCCTGTTGGAATCATTGTTAACCGAGGACCCGTTGCTGGAGCAAGTAATGGTCATTGGTAGCGAACGCAAATTTCTAACCGCCCTGGTCTTTCCAAATTTGTCAGCGCTCGAAAAGGAACTTGGTGGTGGACAGGATTGCCTGGCCGATCCCCGTGCCCGGGTCCTGATCGAAAGACGAATTCACGAGCGCCTGGTCGATTTGTCCCCCTACGAACAGATTGGGCGGTTTACTTTGATTGATCGTCCGTTTTCGCTCGAACGTAATGAGATGACTCCCAAGCTGAGCTTGCGACGAACAGTGATTGAGGCGAATTTTTCAGAGCAAATCGAATCGATGTACCAGGCTCCGCGGAGTCAATAAGGTTGCTTCCGGGTTAGCAGCCTTTGACGAGACTTGCGGAACTTTCCGGCGGGACAACAGAATTTACTAGGGGCTCTTCTGGCGAAGCGGTATAATAATCCAACTTTCGGTTTGATCGGCGAACGGGCACAGGTACTGCGGGACCAAAGATGTTTTGCAGAGGATCCCAGACGTGTGTTTGGTTGAGAAAGGTAGCAACATGAATTCCTCTCCCACGAGTAGTGGCGAACAGCAAAACCCGACCACTGATTCGGAGACGGCTCTGTCATTTGCCGAAACCGCTTTGAAGATGGGTGGCAAGAGTGACGAAGAAGCTCGTCGTACCGGTGTCATTGACAAGGCCGATGATCAGGTTGAACAGCTTTTTCAACCGCAGTATCAGACAGTCAACAGTCCGATTCATCGGGCTGTTTGGGATCGCAGCGTTCCGGTTGAGTTGTTCCAGTCGGCTCCCGTAGAGACGGCGCCTGAGGTTGCCGAGGTAATGGACAACTCGGTCGACCTTGTTCAACGTCATCGCCAGGCAGGCTCCTTGCTGACGCCAGCCGGTAAAGTGAGTGAAGATGTACTGGCAGAGTTAGGAGCGGCGGGGTATTGGGGGCTGCTCGTCGATCGTGAATACGGAGGCAGTGGGGCATCGTTTAGCAGTTTTGCACCTTTCCTGACTCGTATGGCGATGGCTGACGCGACGGTTGCTGGTCTGGCTTCCGTGCACGGTTGTATTGGTGCTGTTGATCCCGTGCGAACCTTTGGTAATGAAGAGCAGAAGCAGCGGTATCTTCCCAAACTAGCCAGTGGAGAGAAATTATCAGCTTTTGCGCTCACCGAACCAGGAGCGGGTTCGGATCTCACGGCACTCAATACGACAGCGGAACTCAAGGGAGACCATTACCTGGTCAATGGAGAGAAACTGTTTATCACGAATGTGGTTCCTGGCAGAACGATTGGACTGGTCTGCTTGATTGAAGGAACTCCAGCCGTTTTGGTTTGTGACCTGCCTGCCGAAGAGAATGAGCAATTCCAGTTGCGGAAGTATGGCCTTTATGCACTCAAGCACACTTTTAACCAGGGTATTATCTTTAAGGATTTTCGGGTTCCGGCTGAGAATCTTTTACAACCAGTGCGCGGAAATGGATTGACGATTGCCTACCATGGTTTAAACCTGGGACGAATCGCTCTCTGTGCCAGTTCGGCTGGTAACATGCGAGTCATGATGGCCAGTATGATACCCTGGGCTCATTTCCGTTCGACCTACGGAGAACCGATTGCTCGCAGGGAATTGGTGAAGAGACGACTGGGGGCTTTGGCTGGCTATATCGTCGCTTGTGACGCGCTGGTGGCCTGGTGTTCAGGGCTAATTGACCAGGGATATCGGGGGGAAATGGAGTGTATTATTGCCAAGATCTTTGGCAGTGAAGTCCAAAAAGAGGCTGCCATTGAATTACTGATGAAGACCCATGGGGGACGTTCCTTCCTCCATGGTCATCTGCTCGGTGACAATGTTCATGAGTACCTGGCACCCTGCATTTACGAAGGGGAAGGCGAAATGCTGGGGATGGCTTTCTTCAAGTCGTTGGTCAAAGACCACGGCATGAAATATTTTGAGCCTGTCGGAAAAGCGCTCCAACAAGCCGGGATCAAGAAACCTAACATGCTCAATCCCTGGCACCTGTGGGTCTTGAAAGGGGCCTTGCTTCCCTACTCCAAATGGATGATGGGAGAGTATTTACGGCCCAAATCTCGCACGACATTGCCTGAGATGCCCTACGTTGTTAAGCGACATGCCCAATTTGCCGTGAAAGAGTTGCAGCGGGTTTCCAGGGAAATCAGTGGTACGATGAGGAAACATCAGCTGAAACTGGCGGACCGACAATGCCGGATGTCACAACTTTCCCAGCGCATTCAAACATTGATCGTGATTTTGTCGACCAGTCTCTATGCTTCAAGACAGACGGATGAAGTTATCCGCGCTGCAGCAGATCTCGGTTGCCAGCAGTTGATCAATGACTATCGAGGACGTCAGCCCGATGACAAGTATTTCCGGGCAGTAACCGAGTTGGGTGAGACCATACTCGATGGAGGATTTAAGTCGATTGCCGGTCTATCGCCGGATGAGATCCTGATGAAGTATGACGCCTGATTCCGTCTGCGAGATTTCATTTTGCGGTCATGAGTTGCGTTGCGTCTTGACGGCCAGTGACCAGCGATCACAATGAGCAGATCAATATTGATCCGTTAGTTGACTAGTCGTGTGGGAGAATGTGATGGCGAAGTTTGCAGTGATCCTGGCTGCTGCCGGAAAGAGCGATCGTTTTCACGATCCCCACTACAAGAAGCCCTTTGTGCCGCTGGCAGAGCGGGCGGTATGGCTTCATTCAGCCGAGAAGTTTGTCAATCGCGATGACGTTCAGCAGTTGGTCGTGGTGATTTCGGCTGACGATCGCGAGGCCTTCATGTCGAAATTTGGCGCCAATGTTGCGATTCTCGGTATCGATGTCGTGGAGGGCGGAGCGACACGTTCGGAGTCGGTACGTAACGGGTTGCAGGCGGTGCGGGAAGAAATGGATTTTGTCATTGTCCATGATGCGGCCCGGCCTTGCCTGGCGACTGTTTGGATTGACGAACTGGTTAGTACCGTGGAGAAGACCGGGGCAGTGACGATGGGCATTCCCGTCGTGTCGACGCTCAAGCGGGTGGCGAATGGTAATGTTCAAGAAACGGTTTCTCGTGAACAGCTTTGGGAGTCACAGACTCCTCAGGCGTTTCGTCGGCAGTTGCTGATGGATGCTTTTGAACAACCGTCCACTGAACAGCACAAGGTTGAAGAGGCGACAGATGAAGCCCAACTTGTGGAGTGGTTGGGAAAGCCGGTCACGATGATTTCCGGTTCACCGTTGAACCGTAAGATAACGACCAAGGAGGATTTACGATTTGCTGCCATGGCCTTGAAGGCTTTGCCAAAGCCCAAGTTGGACGGGCCGGCACATCCGTTTGCCGACGACATGTGGCGTTAAAGCACACTTTCCTGCTCTTCAATTGCAAACATCAGTGGCTCGTTGGTCTTTACCAGTGAGCCACTGATAACGGATACTGTGGGAGTCCCGGAAAGACGAGAATTCGACTAGTGATACCGGCTAAGTTACTGCACGCGTTAAGAAGAGTTTCATGATGACTGACATTGTTGCTGATTTGACCTGGCGGGGATTGATTCACCAGGGTACGGACTTACCGGCAGTAACGGAGTGGCTGAACACGGGGTCACGATCTGTCTATATCGGGTTTGATCCCACCGCAGGCAGTATGCACGTTGGCAATCTTGTCCAACTGGTCGTCTTACGGCGTTTCCAGCGAGCGGGTCATCGGCCGATTGCACTGGTCGGTGGTGCGACTGGTATGATTGGCGATCCCAGCGGCAAGAGCGCGGAACGCAACTTGTTAACCGCGGAGACACTGCAGGCGAACGTAGCGTCGATTCAGCAGCAGATGAGCCGCTTTCTCGATTTTGAGCAGGGTGAAAACGCAGCGCAACTGGTCAACAACCTTGATTGGATTGGTGACTGGAGCTACCTGGCTTTTTTGCGCGACGTGGGAAAGAATTTTCCGGTTAACGTCATGCTTGGTAAGGAATCGGTGAAAAATCGCCTTGATCGTGCCGACGGGGGACTGAGTTATACAGAGTTCAGTTACATGTTGTTGCAGGCCTATGATTTTGTCCACTTGAGTGAGCAGTTTGATTGTCACGTGCAGTTTGGTGGCAGTGACCAGTGGGGAAATATTACTGCCGGTATCGACTTGGGGCGTCGCATGCGGGGAGTCCAGTTGTATGGGATTACCTGCCCGCTGCTCACCAAGGCAGATGGTTCCAAGATGGGGAAGACTGAATCGGGATCGATTTGGCTGTCTCCGGAGCAGACAAGCCCCTACAAGTTTTACCAGTACTGGATGAATGTTGCGGATGACGATGCCGGTAGTTGCCTGAGAATGCTGACCGAGTTGTCACGTGAAGAAATAGAGGAACTGGATGTTGCTCGCGAGCAAGAGCCACATGCTCGAGCGAGTCAACGCAGGCTGGCCGAACACTTGACGGAACTGGTGCATGGTGAGGAGGGATTAAAGGCGGCAGTGCAGGCCACTGAAATCCTCTTCGGGGCAGAAATAGAAGATCTTGATGATGAGCAGCTGTTGGATATTTTTGCCGATGTACCCAGTGAAGAGATTGATCGACAGCGCCTCGCAGATCCGGGAGTGGCACTGATTGATGCCCTGGTGGAAGTTGGTCTCTGCAGTAGCAAAGGAGAGGCTCGGCGAACGATTGAGCAGGGTGGAGCGTATATCAATAATCGTCGCGCTGAAACGGTTCAGCAGCAGCTAACGTCCTCAGATTTAGCCAGCCAAAGCGTCATCGTGCTGCGACGGGGGAAGAAAAAATACGCCTTGCTGCGATGTTTAGGATCCTAGTGGAATCCAGTTCAGGCGATTCGGTTTCTTCGAGAATGCAGTAAAAAGTTGTTCATGCCCCGCTGCAGACTAGGGGACGACGTTGTCGTTTCAGGGGTGGGCTTGCAAACGAGGTACGGTCAGCGTGAGCAGTCGTAAACGAAAGATCTGGATGGTTCTGGCAGCATTATTGCTACTGCTGGTCCTGTTACTGTTCTTTGTTTACCGGGCAGTAAAGCATGTTCCCGAGTTTTATCGGCAGGCACTTGCTTCATCAGCGATCCAACAAGAACAGTTTGGCGAAGAGTTCAAGCAACAACTGCTGGACTTGCAGACCGATTTAGATACAAAGCGGCGTTTTGAAACGGTTTTGTCCGAGGATCAGATCAATGGCTGGCTGGCGACAACGGTGGCTCAACAGCATACGCAGCGGTTACCGAGTGGAATACGAGATCCACGAGTTGCCATTGAGACTGGGGAAGTGAGGATTGGCAGTCATTTTCGCAGAGGAAAGATTGACACAGTTGTCTGGCTAATTGCCGATCTGAAACTGATCGAGAAAAACACGGTCGTGGAGATCCGCTTGCGCGGTTTGAAGGCTGGATTAATTCCCTTCTCGATTGAGCGATTCCAGGAGCAGATTACGGCTTCCCTGACGCGAGCTAAGTTGAATATTACTTGGGTGGAGGGTGCGGAAGAGGTGACAGCACGCATTCAATTACCAGAGCGATTCGAAGGCCTGGAAGGCAAGTCGGTACAATTCGAGAAAATCGAGTTGCAGTCTGGTAGCCTGTTGTTTTCCGGCCGCGCAAGCGAATAGCTTCACAGGTGTTGCTTACCGTTCACCGCTTGATCCGTGTCCGTGGTAAGCTCGGGAAACAGGACTTGCCAGGATCCCGATTGTGCCGCGTTTGGTTGCAGGGCCAAGGTGCCACAGAAGATTTTTCCCTGTAACTGGACGGAAAAAAAATCACTGTCGGTTGGTACGATTCCTTCGAACGTGCCAACATCCCATTGGCTGACATGGCCACGATCTCCGGAGATAGGGCCCTCGTATTGCAGGTAGTCGAGTCGATGATCTGGGAGTGGGGTTGCTTGTAGTTGTCGGTTTGCGACTGGTTGTTGATGAATTTGCCAGGTGCGCAACGTGCCGTCAGTTTCCAGCATTAAATCCCAGTGGGTGAGATCTGCTTCGGACGAAGATTGTTGATGATAGAGGATCACGTAACGTGGCATGTGGCGAGTATGGCGCGATCTGGTCCATTTGAACAGGGGAGCTATTTTACGTCAGCTTACTGGGGATTGATCGTCGTTTTTTCGCTTGCCTCGACCGGTTTTTGCGTTCGGGTGCTGGTTGCTTCAACACGGATCGTCGCAGGGCCAAACTGGATCGCCTTGACTTCAACCTCGTAACTGAGCGTTTCACCGGCCAGCATTTCTTTGATCTCCGGCAAACTGATAGTGCGACCGTCGGGGGATAAGTTGGGCTGATCCGTGGATTGGTCTTGAGTTATTTTCTGCAATTGCAAGTTCACCGGAAGATATAGCTTTAGCTTGATACGCTGGTCTGTCGTGGTGCGATCGTTCTTCAAGGTAATGACGTATTTCACCGTGTTGCCGACCTTGGCTGGATCGGTGAAGTCAGAAATTTTTAAATCCAGTTGGCCACGAACTGGATCCGCTGAACTGGCTGGATCGTCCGGATTCTTGTTGTTTTTATCTGGATCTGGAATGACCGGTTGCTGGGGAGAGGTCGCCTTGGGATCAACCTCAGGTTTAGCGATCGCAGTCAGGCATTTGCGAGCTTGGACATGCTGACCGTCGGAGGTGGCGACATCAATCAGGTGGCACAGTTCTCCTGCCTTTGAGACATGGAATGTAAGTGGTTGTTTAAGTGTCTGTCCAGCAGCGAGCTGTGGTATCGAGAGACGAATTTCGCGGATATCTGGCGCCGAACGAGTTTTAAATCGATCGACATGTTGTAGGCCTGCATCAAAACGATCCGACAACGTAACATTCGTCAGATTGACTTTGCTGCTGTTGCGAATGGTGATTTGGAATTCGACTTGCTGACCGACTTGGGCGGTCTCGGGTCCGGTCATGGAGACGTTCAACCTAGGGGCAGTGATTGAAGTGGCAGTGGATGATGCGACCTTCAATCCATCATCACTGCGAGCATTCCAACGGTAAACAATATCGCCAGCACTTTTTGCCTGGCAGCGCACATCAAGGGTTCGAGAAGTGCGTGGCGGAATGTCACCGATCAGCCATTGAGTGGAGTCACCGAATGTTTGACCTGCCAGCGAACTGCCGGTCAGCTTTAATTCAGGTGGCAACTGATCTGTCAGGATAACATTGTTAGCAGGTAAGTCCCCCGCATTGACAATCGTGATCTTGTATTGGAGTGTTGATCCAACGGTTGCCCGTGATGGTCCCGTTGATTGGAGATTAAGCGTGGGCCTGCTCCAGGCGATCGTGCTCCATCCCTGGTAAGCGTTAAGCTCAGGGACCTTTCCGTCCGCAGTCGCTGGTCTGGAAATTTGGATTTGCAGTTGTGTAAACCCAGATTGTTTCTCGGAGGGTGTGATTTGAATGGACGCCTGGCCTTGTGCGTTGGTGGTCACTTTCATTGCCTGGCCTTGGCCTCCACCCAGGCTGGCAGGATCGGTCTTGCCGACGACTTCATAACGGACGATCCAGCCTGTCAGCGGCAGACCAGTTGAGCGCTGGGTGACTGTCGTCGTCAATGTTTGTGGCTTCCCAAGAGGTGCGGAAATAGACGGAGGTAATTGCCATTGAGCATCGACCCAATAGACTCGGGCAGTTTGAAGCTGACGGTTCCATTGGGCTGCCCGCGGTGCACTAACCGATATTTGACTGATTCCCTCCGTAGCAGAAGTCAGTCGAACCCAAGTCTGTCCGCTGCCGAGTAGCAGATCATCCTCGGTGTTCGCCGTGCCTCGGTCGAGGACTTCAGCGCTACTGGCTGTAACGCTGGTGACATGATTTGCAGTCGGTTTTCCAGTCCCCTGTCGGGCTAGCCAGTCCAACAATTCTCTTCCTGTTTGTCGAGTTGCGGTAAACCGTCCCTGGCTGCCAGCTGGTAGCGACCAGTCGAACATCTGACCACTCCTGTAGTTGCCCTGCGTATACGCGATGCCGGCATGCAGTAACACTTCGGTGCCATTGGATGCGACACTCGTGGCGGGTGTAATCTCTATACGGCCGGATTGGTGTGCTGTAGCTGCCGGTGGGGGTG
>CAZXJC010000427.1:0-4275 GCA_964640885.1 uncultured Pirellulaceae bacterium
ATTACCGCTTCCCAAAGATTCTGTGGAACCTCGTATTTAGCAACCTGGAAATTGTATCCGAATGTTACCTCGTGCGACGGTTGCTCATTCGCTGGAGCAGACGCCTTGCTTCCCATTTTAAATGATTTTGGATAACGCCCACGGCCGGGAGTTACCTGGACAAATTCCTTGCGGAAAGTCTTTAACAGGGGTAACTGTTTATCGTCGGGTTCAGCAGCCAGCAGCGCAGAACAAAGCAATAAGGACATCATTGGCTAACCTCTCTTTCGCTTGGATAAAACCAGCCTGTTCTGAAGAAAATTGGGCAGGCAGTGTCAATTAACCCGGTGCGTTGTCGACATGAATGTGCCCACTGCGAAATGCCTCGGCCATCGCTAAGGGAACTTCTGCTTCTGCCAACACGAGTTCAGATCGGTTACTGGCAACCTTAGCTTTCATTTCCTGTTCGGTAGCCACAGCTTCCGCTCGACGACTTTCGGCCTCCGCCCGGGCCACCCGGGTGTCAGCTTCCGCTTGGTCAGCCTGCAAGCGGGCTCCAATATTTTCGCCCACATCAATGTCAGCAATATCGATGGAAACAATAGCAAACGCTGTCTGGGCATCCAAACCACGTTCCAACACCGCCTTCGTGATCAAGTCCGGATTCTCTAGTACCGTCAGATGATCAGCCGAAGAACCGACCGATGAAATGATACTCTCGCCAACTCGGGCAATCACCGTCTCTTCCGTCGCACCACCAATCAATTGTTCCAGGTTGGTTCGGACCGTTACTTTGGCCCGAATCTTGAGTTCAACACCGTTCTTGGCAATGGCACTCAAGGTCATCTTGCCGCTACGTTCCGCATCCGGACAATCAATTACTTTCGGGTCCACGCTCGTCTGCACCGCATCAAGCACATCACGGCCCGCCAAGTCGATCGCAACTGCCCGATCGTAATCCAAATCGATGCCCGCGCGGTGAGCAGCAATAATGGCATGGATAACGTTTAAAACGTTACCACCCGCGAGATAATGCGCCTCTAACCGTTCGGTACTGATTCCTTCTTTTCGATTGATATCCAGACCGGCTTGCCGAGCACGGATCTTAGCCGCCACAATAATTTTCGGATTGACCTGGCGAAACCCCATCGCTACCAGGCTGAGAAGTTTCACATCCGCCTTGGACATGAAAGCCTGAAACCAAAGCTTGCCGTAAACGCTAACCATCCAGAGCACTGCTACGACGACTATTATAAGAAGGCCTAAAAAGACAAACCACAATTCCTTTGGCATTGAAAATCCCTCTGTCGCGTCGTTCTGGGCCACCAATAGAGCAACTTGTAAGTAGAGCGCGTTTCCCATGGTCTAATTTCTCCTGTCAAGTTCTGTCCGGCGGTCGCACGGCAGTAACCGTCAATGATGCAACAAGGCTCATGAACATCAAAAATGATAACGGATGTTCAAGACAGAAAACAGTTACCTGGGTGAGGTTTTTTAACCTCCCATTGCTGGCTCAATTCAGTCTGCAACATCAGTGGGACCGCTGAATTCCACCGGACCGAGACGTTCTGCCGGGTCGATCAGAGGACCCGCGATTTCAGCGGCTAACTTCTGGCCCGTGAGAGCCGGCGAATTCAATTCCGAGGATGCCGACCCGCCAGCAGCAGCTTGCTGAAACATATGCACTGTCTGGGTTGGAAAAGCAAAGGAAACTCCCAAACCTTCGGCCAATCGGAGAATATTCAGGAACAACTGTTCGCGTTCGCGCAGCTCCATCGACCAGTCCGGGCACTCCAAGAAACAATACAACAGGATATCGAGGCTGCTGTCGCTAAAGTTATT
The DNA here is from genome assembly GCA_964640885.1 of uncultured Pirellulaceae bacterium. Lineage (GTDB taxonomy): Bacteria > Planctomycetota > Planctomycetia > Pirellulales > Pirellulaceae > JAZADA01. Next base: position 1,822 of record CAZXJC010000427.1, read on the forward strand.
GAAATAGACATGGTAATAGTCTTTCCGCGTAAACGGATGCCGCCGCAGCAACTCGCGAATTCCCTCGCAAAACGCCTCGATCTGCGCAGGCGTCGTGTCGTACTCAACGCCCAACGTTACTCGTAATCGGCGGTACTGTCGCTTGCCCATGTTATCGACAACAGCTGTCGTTAAGCGGCTGTTGGGTAAGGTGATCAGCGAATTGTAGAACGTCCGCACACGTGTACTGCGAATCCCTACCGTCTCCACCGTCCCTTCGACTCCGTCAGTCACAATCCAGTCACCAATCTCAAATGGTCGGTCCGTTAAAACCGTCAGCGAACCAAAGAAATTACCCAGGGCATCTTGAGATGCAAAGGCAATGGCCGCACCACCTAAACCAATACCGCCAACGAGGGCAGTCCAATCCAAGTCAAACATGTCTGCAAACAGGATGACCCCTACGCAAATAGAGAGTGCCTTCAGTGACTTTGAGACCAGCGGGATTAGCAAATCATCAAACTTGGTCAAAGTTTTTTCAGCGCGCTTGGCCATGTAATTGGCCAGGACATCAATCAATCGAAACGTGGTCCAAACCGCTACAAAGACCGCAAAGAATTTCAAGGCAACCAGCAGTATCAAGACCATCTGGGTCGGAATACCAATTAAACGAGTGCCCCAATACCAGGTCAGTACTTGCGTCAACAGGCCCAGTGGTTTCCAGGGATTCTGCTCAGCACCACCTTCGGCATCAGAACGGACGTAGCGAAACCAGGCTCTCGTGAACCACTTTAAAGTGAACCGCGTGATCATGTCCGCTAGGAAGCCAGCAAAAATAACGACGATCAAGCAGTACCATTGGTAGTCCTTGAGCAAGAAATGGACCCCCTGCATCGCCTGGGGAAAGACATGCTCCTCCAACCACTCAGTCGCGTTCGGAACAATCTCCAACTCAGCTTCATCGGCGGACTCCCCATCAACCGAACCGCTTTGGGCATCGGTCGTCGACTCAGTAACTGTTCCGGAATTCTCCCCATCCTGCTCGTCATGCCCAAGGACAACTCCGCTGCCAAGAACCAAGCTGACCAGCAAGGCCGACGCAACCAGCAATCGCCCGGCAGGTAGATATTTCAACCGAAAGAGACTCCAAGACCATGAAAACATCCGACACATCGTTACTTTCCTTCCCTGGAACTTCCCGAATAATGATGACTGTCACTGTCATTTGCTGCTGAAGTCTGCCAAAAACAGCCAAATTGGGGAAGATCGTCTTGTGACTGCCCGATTCAATTAGTAGGCTAGCAACTAGTCGTTCAAAGCAACCAATCGAACCTGAGCAAAAAGTCAAACGATGTTAAAAATCCAAGGCTGCCAGCCGAAAGTTTGCCAGAAATTAAGCCGCCGGCAGCTCTTAGAAGCGGGTGGCGCAGGTCTCTTGGGACTCAACCTGCCCAAACTACTGGCCGCCGAAGAAGCGGGCTTGGCACGAAAGCCACGCGCAAAATCAGTCATCTTTCTCTTCCTGTTCGGAGGTCCCAGCCAACTGGAAAGCTTCGACATGAAGCCAACCGCACCTGGCGATATTCGCGGTCCTTTCCAGCCTACCCCAGCCCGTAGCCCTGACTTAAAGATTTGTCAGCATCTCTCTCGACTGGCAGCGATTTCCGACAAATACGCCGTCGTTAAAACGATGAGCCACTCCTACAACGACCATAGTGGCGCCGGACACTATGTTCAAACAGGACATCGTTGGAGCATTCCAATCGGTGGGGGTTTCAACGTGACACCCAATGACTGGCCCTCGATGGGATCCGTTGTCAAGCATCACGAACAGAGCAATCGTAGCCAGTCAAATGCCGAGTTGCCCAGTTATGTTGTCGTCCCTAACTTCCTCGGACGCCTTCAAGACCACAAGGTGCAATTGCGACGCCCCGGGGAAACCGCCGGCTGGCTGGGACGTAACTACGATCCGCTTAACACCGTGATCAACAAGCGTGGCAAAGATGACAACCCCTACTTCCGCGATTGTACCGATGAAGAACTTAACTTCGCCATTAGCGGCCTGCAGCCCAGACCCGAAATATCGCTCGATCGTATCAAGGGACGTTCCTCGCTGCTGAACCAGTTTAACGAGCAGCGACAAATGGCTGACAGTGCCAGGAAAATTGGAAACTTGGATCAGTTCCGACAACGGGCACTCGACCTGGTCACCTCCGATAAAACTCGTTTGGCACTCGATTTACAGCAAGAGTCTTCCCAGTTGCGAGACCAATACGGACGACACCTGTTTGGACAATCTACCTTGATGGCCAGCCGCCTGGTCGAAGCTGGTGTCCGCTTTGTCACCGTCCACTATGATTGCGTCGATGGCTACAGTTGGGATTCCCATCGCAGCAGCAACTATCTTGAAAAACACCTCTTGCCGACATTCGACCAGGCACTTTCCGCCCTGCTCAATGACCTGGAACAGCGCGG
>CAZXJC010000428.1:0-2576 GCA_964640885.1 uncultured Pirellulaceae bacterium
GCAGAGGACATGGATCGTAAGCCAGAAGTTAGTCCGCAGCACCGGTTGTAGCGCAGAAATGTTCTCATCCAACGCGTCGTTTGGGGCCAGGCAGGCGAGCAAGAAGCAGACACTTGCCAAGGCGGTGCCGGCCAGGGCGAATGACATTCGCTGGTAGACTTCTTCCATTTGCTTCCCGAGGTCTTTGTTATGTCGCCAACCAAGGGGAATCAAGGCAAGGCTAATCGGTGTCGCCAGGATTAAGCGAGGCAGTATCCAGATGGCTGCCAGTACACAGACCAGTCCCACAATCCAGACACCTAGCGTATTGGCCAGTCCTGCACTATGCCCCTGACTGGCCCCCACATCTGGAATGATGTTGAAGTATGGCCGGCCACCATCTCCTAGTGGCATCATGGTGAGAAAATAGAACATTCGCGCCATGATTCCCAGCCGCACTAGTCCACTGATAACGCCGACCAGCTTCCAGCTTGTTGGCGCAAACAGCATTTGTTGTGATTCGTCGAGCGGTTTTTCTTCCCAACTGCCAGGGATTGCCGTTACTCGCCAAGCATTGCGAGCCCCAGTTTGTGTGATCGGCCAAAGAAGGAACCAGATAGCAAGTGTCAGCGTAGCAAAAGGAACCCAAATGACAGTTTCGTACATGTTTGTTACCGGTGCCCATCCCGTGATCATAATACGAAGATAGAATCCGTAAGCGGTCCAAGCGAGTGTGCCAATGCAGACAGCAATGGCCAGAATGAAAATGTTCTTGCGCATTTTTCCAAAGGCCAGTGAGAAGAGCGCCAGGGCTAGCAGACAGAACATGAATGACCGCTTGAATGGATTGATCCGGTTGTAGCTTACTTCAACATTCAGGCGTTGAACGTCCTTATCCAAGACGGGATATCGAGTGTAGGAGATCAGATCGTCATCTCTTTGGTGCGGTTCCAGTTCTTGGTCGATTAAGTCGATACGTTGGGTTTCCAAGGATTTTCCCAAGGCACGTAATGAGGAGGTCAGCTTTTCCTGCGCCGTAGAAAAGTCTTTAGCTCGTGAATTGCTGGTTCGATTACGGTAATGGTCCGCAGTAGTCTTCCAGGCGTTACGGACATTGTTCACTTCGGTCTGGGGATAGCTATTGATGACACTATCACCATAGAGCAATGTTTGCAGGCTAAGCCAGGGTTGCGAGGAATTTCGGACGTCGCGATTTTTGTCCAGGGCAGCTGTATCCAGAGCCGGCATGACCATCGGGCTTTGAAAGGATTTGAAACCCTTACTTTGATTTTGGTGCGAAGAATAGTAGATCGCTAGTTGGGTTTCTCGAGCAAGACGTTTTAGTTCTTTTGACTTCGAGATCATCTCCCGAAAAATCTTGCTCAAACCCTCCTGCTGTTGCGTACTCATTTCCCCGAATTGCTTCGTCAGGTCCAGCTTCTGATTTTGGAAGTGTGAGTCTAGTTGTTCGGTTGATTGCACGAATTGCTCGGTGACTTCAGCTGCTCGATCTAGTGGAGTGCCTGCTGCTGGTAAGTCGGTTTCGATCGGTCCCATCTGGAGGGCTTGCCTGCTGCGGTTAAGCTGGTCAGCAATCTGGATAACGGCTTGAACGGACTGCAGGGTTCCCTGGCAGGCAAGTTTCATTTCTCCTTCACCCGGTCCTTCGGCGAAGATTTGCAGCATGCTTTGAAAGTCGCGGCCTTCGGTCGAAGTTTCCTGGAGAAGCCTGGCGACAAGGCTTGCTTTCCGGAGGAAATCTTCTCGAGAGCCAGCTGTCTTAAATTGTCCCAAGGTAAGAGGCTTGCGAGCATCGAAAGAAATGGTGCGATAAACCTGGTAACGGTCGATCAGTTTTTGGATATGTTCGTCAAGTTGCGTCGGTTCAAATGACAGGTTGGTCGCTTCAGCTTCAGCTGACTTCATCGGTTGCAGTCCAGCCACCGTTTTCCAGGGAATGTCTGAGTTACCGAAAATAGCCAAACTTTCGAGGACCGTTCCCGTTGCCAGCGTTCCTAGAGAAACTCGCAAGGGCCAGGAAATTGCAGCGTCGCCCGTTGTGGACCGACGTCGGCCTAAGTGCATGAGGCCTGCGATCAGGGCAACAAGCAACAGCAGGCCACCTGCCGTGACTAAGCGGCGAGCCTTGCTGAGGGACAGTAGCTGTTCGTCCGAGAGTGAAGTGGCTGTATCCGTGGCAGGTGAAGGAGAGATCATTTCCTCTTCCCGCGACTTGGCCTGGCGATCAGCGAGTTCCGTGAGTGTTTTTCGTAGTCCTTCCGACTCAAGTACTTGGTGCGGCGAGACGTACTTGAATTTCATGTGCTGAACAGGTACTCCGAGAACCTTGCGCAGATCTGGATGGGGTGCGTAAATAAAAGGAACGTCTTCCCATTTTTCTTGCTCAACGAGCCAGCTATAAACCAGTTCTGCACCGTCCCAACTGCGGTCCTCGCCACCAGGAAAGAGCTCGATGGCAGCTGCATACTTTTTGTCAGCCAGTTGTTTTTCATCGAGATATGGTTTGAGGCCCAGTTTGACATTGCGTTTCTTAGGGCGATCGCAAACCTCGGCCATAATGATATTGGCAAAGGTAT
>CAZXJC010000429.1:0-13478 GCA_964640885.1 uncultured Pirellulaceae bacterium
GACTGGGTGCGAGCTTCGTCCAGATGACCATACCCTGGCTGTCAGGATCTCCGGAGGCAACGCCCAGCGTAAAGGGATCCTTGGTGAAGCGAGGATTCTGCTCGGCCCTGGTTACCTGGCTGAGCAAGGGCAACGAGGAGAGAGCACTTCCGTAAGCCAGAAACAGGCGGCGGCTGATGCCCCCTTCAAAACGGACTGCTTGATGAATTCTTGAAAGATCTAACATGCTGTTTGCTCCCAGTCTGCTCATTTTAGAAACTGCCATCGCGGTGAGTCTACTACCTCTGACAACGGACAACAATAACTGCAAAGAAAAACTTCCTCGCACACGTCGAAAGAGTCTAAATCCTTCACTCGCCCCAGCCTATTGACCCCTCGAAAAGCGCCAGTTATAACGAAATCTGCTTGAAATATTCCATTTTGGTTTCTCCCTGATCACCTCTTGGAGGGCGATCGTGTGCGGCATCATTGGCCTGCTGGCCCGAACCGATAACTACCGCGCACGGCTGGGTGAACTTGTCACGCCGATGGTCACCTGCATGGGAACACGTGGTCCCGACTCAGCCGGCTTGGCGATCTTTCATACCCCGCTGGCAAATGGTGCCCGACGTTACGGACTCTTTCATGCCGGCGATCATTTTGACTGGTCAGCGTTTCAAGCTGACTGCCAGTCGCAGTTCGGCGCTCCATCAGAGTGGCGATCTTGCCAGGGCCACGCTGCTCTTGTTAGTTCGGCCGCCCCTGTTGACATAAAAGCATGGCTACAACGATCCTACCCAACGGTCCACCTCCTCTCAGTCGGCAAATCGATCGAGGTCTACAAGGACGAAGGGCATCCGCAAGAACTGGCTGAGCGTTATCAGTTTGCTGATTTGAGTGGCAGCCACGTCATTGCCCATACCCGCATGGCTACTGAATCATCCGTCTCTCCGGCACATGCCCATCCCTTTACCGCGGTCTAAGACTTTTGCCTGGTTCACATCGGGTCGCTATCAAATCCGAACAGCATCCGCCGAAAGCTGCAACGGAAGGGAATTCATTTTGAGACCGACAATGATACCGAGGCCGGTTGTCGCTTCCTGGAGTGGCGAATGAGCGAGGGAGATACGCTGGAGGAAGCCATCGCTGCCTCGTTTGCGGTCCTCGACGGATTTTATACGTTCCTGATGGCCACCGCTGATCGGCTGGTGCTGGTGCGTGACGCCTTTGCTTGCAAACCAGCAGTCATTGCCGAAACCGATGACTACGTGGCCGTCGCCTCTGAATTCCGTTCCCTGGCTCACCTGCCAGGAATTGAATCAGCCACGGTATTCGAGCCTTTGCCGGAGGAAATCTACTCATGGCAACAGTGACTCAACTCGATCTGTCAGCGATGACTGTGCGAGAACTTAACCAGTACCTGCACCACGAACTTAATGATCAGTCGGTCGAACAGATTGAAATCACCAATCCCGATGGCCTGCACAGCATTGCCGCCGGGATGGACCATGAAGTGGATATCGATATCCGTGGACACGCCGGTTACTTTGTTGCCGGCATGAACCAGCGAGCCAACGTCACCATCGATGGCAATGTCGGCTGGAGTGTGGCCGAGAACATGATGTCCGGATCGGTCCGCGTCAAGGGACATGCATCGGAATGCGCAGGAGCTTCTGGCCACGGTGGCCTACTAGTGATCGAAGGAAACACCTCATCGCGGTGTGGTATTTCTCTCAAGGGAACCGACATCGTCGTCGGTGGCAGTGTAGGTCACTTTAGCGGCTTCATGGCCCAAGCTGGTACGATGGTCATTTGCGGAGATGCTGGCCAGCACCTGGGCGACTCACTTTACGAAGCCAACATTTACGTACAGGGGTCAATCGCCAGCCTTGGTGCTGACGCTGAGGAACAACCGATGGAAGCTGCCGACCTGGAACGTGTCGCCGCGCTGCTGAAAAAAGCTGGTCTGCAACACGATCCGTCCAGTTTCAAGCGGATCAGCTCAGCGCGACAGCTTTACCATTGGAATGCAGACGCAGGACAGGAATATTAACCGTGACCAGGACTCCCAAAAACGAAGAAAGCGCCGGATTCGATCGTCATGCGCTCGGCTACATTCGCCAGGCAGCCGAACGGGGGTTGTACGAAATCCGGGGCATGGGTGCCAAGCGTTCTGTTCCATCTTTCGATGACCTGGTGTTCCTGACGGCTTCAGCCTCACGCTATCCCCTGGAAGGCTACCGGGAAAAGTGCAGTACTGAAACGGTGCTCGGTAGTCGGCACGCTAAGAAGCCCCTTCAGTTATAAACGCCCGTCACGATTGCCGGGATGAGTTTCGGTTCACTCTCGGCGAACGTCAAGGAAGCCCTCGGGCAGGCAGCCAGCAAGTCAGGCACCTCAACCACCACTGGCGACGGAGGAATGACGGCGGAAGAACGACAATCTTCGAAAACACTCGTCTACCAGTGTCTTCCCTCGCGTTACGGTTTTAACCCCAATGACCTGCGAAAGGCTGATGCCATCGAAATTGTTCTCGGCCAGGGAGCTAAGCCGGGTGGCGGTGGTATGCTGCTGGGCCAGAAGGTAAGCGAGCGGGTTGCCCAGATGCGAACCCTGCCGGCGGGCATCGATCAGCGTTCCGCTTGCCGTCACCCCGACTGGGTCGGCCCGGATGATTTAAAGATCAAGATCGAAGAATTACGTGAGGTCACCGACTGGGAGATTCCGGTCTACGTTAAGATGGGTGCCACGCGAGTTCGCGATGATGTCAAGCTGGCCGTCAAGGCAGGGGCCGACGTGGTAGTCATCGACGGGATGCAGGGTGGCACCGCGGCAACGCAACAGGTTTTCATCGAGCATACGGGGATCCCTACCCTGGCAGCCCTTCCACTGGCCGTCGAAGCCCTGGAAGAACTGGATGCTGTCGACGACGTCCAACTGATCATCTCAGGAGGAATACGAACTGGCGCCGACGTCGCCAAGGCCCTGGCCCTGGGTGCCGACGCGGTCTCCATTGGTCAGGCAGTGCTGGTGGCCATGGGTTGTAACCATCACGCCTATTTCCAGGACGACCAGTGGCATGACGCGCAGGAAGGATACCAGCAACTGGGGACCGAACCCGGTTTCTGTCACCATTGCCACACGGGACAATGTCCGGTCGGCATTACCACGCAGGATGAAGTCTTGGAAAAACGACTTGATCCGGAACAGGCAGCCAAGCAACTGCATAATTACCTGCAGGTGTTAACAATGGAAGTCAGTACGCTGGCTCGGGCCTGTGGTAAATCAAACGTCCATCACCTGGAAAAGGAAGACCTGGTGGCCCTGACCGTCGAAGCCGCCGCCATGGCGCGGGTTCCCTTGGCCGGCACCAACTGGGTTCCCGGACAGGAATCATAACACCATGACCGATCCACTCAATGCACTGAACGTCCTCTTTACCGAGTTCTACTACTGGGTAACGGTGGTGCTGATGTTCCTCATCCATGTTGGCTTCTGCCTCTACGAGGTAGGAGTCTCACGGGAAAAGAACAAGCTCAACACGCTGATGAAAAACTCAATGCTGATCCCGGTGATCACGTTGGGGTTTTTCTTTTTTGGCTGGTGGCTCTACTTTGCCACCCAAAACGGACCAGGGATCACCGGTGGATTGAAATCGGCACCGTGGGCCGAACCGTGGAACGAATTGATGGCACCGCACATGGGCGGTGCGCCGGCCGGCGATAATCTCACCGACGAAGAGACGGCTACCTGGGCTCGCCTGAACGGGGTCTTCTGGGCTGCCTTCCTGTTGTTCTCCTGGACAGCCGGGTCGATCCTTTCTGGCGCCGTGATCGAGCGGATCCGCGCGGGAGCCTTCTGGCTGCTGGCCATCCTGGTCGGTTGTGTCACCTGGGTCATCGACGCCGCCTGGGGCTGGTCCGATACGGGCTGGATGGTACAAAAACTCGGTTACCACGATGCCTACGCGTCGGGCGTCATACACGGCCTGGCAGGGGGCTCGGCCCTGGCGATCCTAATTCACTTGGGACCGCGACTGGGACGATTCCGTCAGGATGGTACACCCCGGGTCTTTCCAGCTCACAATACCTGGATGATCATCATCGGCATGTTCCTGATTTACACGGGCTTCTGGGGTTTCTATGCCGCTTGCAACGTTCCCATCCTGGATATCAACCCGGCCGAGAACGAAACTTTCTTTTCGGCAACAACCATTTACCTGACACCAACGACCCTCAGTGGTATTACGTTCAACTTCCTGATGGCGCTCACCGGCGGTTTACTGATCGGCTACATCGTCTCGAAGGGAGATCCCTTCTGGACTTTCCAGGGCGGGCTTGGTGGAATCATCACGGCCTCAGCAGGCAACGATATGTACCACCCGGTACAGGCACTTTTCGTTTCCATGCTAGGGGTCTGGTCCGGTTACAAGCTGCACTACTGGGTCGAACGACGTTTCAAAATCGACGATGCGGTCGGGGCTGTCGCCATTCACGGCTACTGTGGAACGATCGGGGTGATCGCCTGTGGTTTCATCCTCTGGGGTTATCCCAGTTCAGCCGAGGCAGGTTACGCTCCAATTACCCCCTGGGGTCAGTTGGCAGGAGCTATTATCATGTTCGTCGTACTCGGCTTTATCCCCTGCTACCTGGCAGCCTGGGGACTAAAGCGGGCCGGGCTGCTAAGAATCCCCCGCGAAGTGGAACTGGCCGGCCTGGATCATCAGATCTTGGAACTTGAACAGGAACAGCGAGAGGAACTGGCAGCAGCGGAAACGGCACTGGCAAACCGGCAGAACGGGGAGCAATAAACGATGAAGCCAACAATCGACAACTGGCAAACCAATCCACTGGAGACAGGTCCGCTCTACCCCTGGGCCGGCTGGGAAGCCGCCTTAGTAGTTGCCGCCCTGCTCTTTTTCCTCTACTTCCTAATCTGGAAGTTGAGGAGTGAAAACCGACATTACGCCCAATCCGTGAGACAACTGACAGCCGAGCCGCCCACTCCGGGCGTTTCCAACCAACACGAGGAGCACGACGATGGCTGATCGAGAACAAATTCGGCAGCAACTTAGCGACGACGGAATCGAATTTCTGCTGGCGCAGTTCGTGGACATGAACGGAACGGCCAAGGTCAAAATGGTACCGGTCAGTTCGCTCGATGACATGATCGACGACGGTGCCGGGTTTGCCGGGGCCGCGGTCTGGGGTTCAGGCCAGGGACCGCATTCGCATGACATGCTGGCGCGCATTGACCTGGACAGCTACACCCCCCTTTCCTGGATGCCAAATACCGCGAGGTTTGCTGCCGACCTGTTTGTCGACGGTGAATCGCACCCGTACTGTCCGCGGACCAACCTTCAGCGGGTGCTGGGATCACTCCGAGAGGCAGGCTACGTTTTCAACGTCGGAATGGAACCGGAGCATTTCCTGGTCACGCGTAACGAAGATGGGTCCATCGCTCCCTGGGATCCAGACCAGGTCGATAACCTGGCCAAACCATGTTATGACTTTCGCTCGATGGCACCGGCCATGGACTACCTGCAGGAATTAACTTCCTCGCTCAATCAACTCGGTTGGGGCGTCTACCAAACTGACCACGAGGATGGCAACGGCCAGTACGAGATCAATTTCGACTATCAGGATGCGTTAACCACGGCCGACCGAATCACCTTCTTCAAAATGGCAACCTCTCAGATTGCCAAGAAGTACGGTGCCATTGCCACCCACATGGCCAAGCCCTTTGGTGACCGTACTGGCAGTGGACTGCATGTTCATTTCCACTTGGCTGACGCCGAGAGTGGGAAATGTGTCTTCGACGACTCGTCCGACGCCCGCGGGCTGGGATGTTCCCAACTCGGTTACCACTTCGTCGGAGGTATCCTAAAGCATGCCCGCGCCCTTTGTGCCGTGGCCAGTCCAACGGTTAACTGTTACAAGCGTTTAAAACTGGGATCTGGTATCTTTTCCAGTCGCAGCGGATTCACCTGGACGCCAGCTTTTGTCACCTACGGAGACAACAACCGGACCCAGATGATCCGCACCGCTGGCCCCGGTCATTTCGAAGACCGCACGGTCTCGGCCGGCTGTAACCCGTACCTGGCCCTGGCCGCCTACGCTGCCGCTGGACTCGACGGAATCGTGAACCAAATCGATCCGGGCGAACCGAACCTGGAAAACATGTATGCTCGCCCACTGGCAGAGGTTTTGGCAACGGGAACCCAGATATTGCCCCAGTCGCTCTCAGAAGCGGTTGCTGAGCTTCGTCAGGATGAAGTCGTCCAGGAAGCCCTGGGACCGATCGCCGAGGAGTTCATCAACCTCAAAACCCAGGAATGGGAAACCTATGACAGCCAGGTCTCATCCTGGGAAATCGACCAGTACCTGACTTTCTTCTAGTCCCTGGTGTTGCCTGAACGGAGTCACCCAGCCACCATGCCCTATCGATTGTTGAAGTTTGGTTTGCGAAAAGAGCACCCCGAGGGGCGCATGTTTCGCAAACCGGACACGCTCAATGACCAGTACGACGTGGTGATCATCGGCGGAGGCGGCCACGGGCTGGCAGCCGCTTATTACCTGGCCAGGGACCATGGAATCTCTAACGTAGCCGTACTGGAAAAAGGTTACCTGGGCGGAGGTGGCACCGGACGCAACACGGCGATCATACGTTCCAACTACTTGACGCCGGAAGGAGCTCGTTTCTACCAGACCAGTGTGGACTTGTTCGAGGGATTATCGAGTGAACTGGACTTCAACCTGTTCTATACCCAGCGAGGTCATTTTACGCTGGCCCATTCACCTGCCTCCCTCCGTGTCCAACGGTGGCGAGCCGAGGTAAACAAGACACTCGGCATCGATAGCGAAATTGTCGATCCTAAGTTCATCCAGCGTAACTCTCCAGAAATGGACCTGACTTGTGGCGGCCACCAGGCTCCCGTCCACGGCGCCCTTTACCATCCACCCGGATCGATCGCCCGGCACGATGCCGTCGCCTGGGCCTACGCACGAGGCGCCGATCAGCGGGGAGCGGAAATTCACCAGCAGACCACCGTCACCGATATCGAGGTACAGGATGACCAGGTGATCGGAGTCCACACCAGCAAGGGCTACATTAAAACTCGCAAGGTCCTTTCCGCTGTGGCCGGCTGGACCCCCTCGATTACCAGCATGGTCGGTCTTCGGACTCCCCTGGTGGTCTACCCACTGCAGGCCATGGTCACCGAACCACTCAAACCCTGGCTCAACCCCATCATCGTCTCGGCCAGCATGCACCTTTACGTAAGCCAGTCGACGCGGGGAGAACTAGTAGCCGGGGCCTCGCTTGATCCTTACGAACTGACGTCGATGCGTTCCTCGCTGGGATTTGCCGAGAGCCTCTCTGCCCACCTGCTCGATCTTTTCCCCTGCCTGTCAGACGTCAAGATACTGCGCCAGTGGGCAGGCCTCTGTGATATGTCACCCGACTTTTCACCAATCATGGGAACCACACCCGTGAAAGGATTTTACCTCGACGCCGGCTGGGGAACGTGGGGATTCAAGGCCACACCGGTCAGCGGCAAGACGATGGCCGCCACGATCGCCAACGATCATCCCGATCCGCTCATCGAATCGTTCCGCCTCAGCCGTTTCCGTGATTTCCAACTGGTCGGAGAAAAAGGAGCCGCGTCGGTCGGACATTAACAAGATGAAAATCCTTACCTGCCCCATCAACGGACCGCGACCGATCCAGGAGTTCCTGTTTGGTGGCGAACTGCGAGAATTGCCTGACTCGGAGACCGTGACAGACGAACAGTGGGCCGACCATGTCTTTCACCGCGAAGGGCAACCGGGAATCAAGATCGAGTGGTGGTATCACCTGGCCAGTGGTACGTGGTTCCTGGCAGAACGGGACATCGTCAGCGACACCGTGAAACGGACCTTCCTCTACGGCCAGGAGGGTCCCCGTGAGTAAACGCTTAGCACCACAAGCATATCACTGGATCGACCAGCAACAGCCGATTCAATTCAAGTTCGAAGGCCGTGATTACCAGGGCTACCAGGGTGATATCCTGAGCAGCGCACTATGGGCCGCGGGCCGCCGAGTGCTGGGCCGCAGCTTCAAGTACCATCGACCACGCGGCGTTTACAGCTTAGCCGGACACGACGCGAACGTGATGCTGGAAGACGGAGAGAAGACCAACATGCGTGGTGACCAGTTGTCACTGGTCGACGGCATGGACCTGCGGGCAGTGAACACATTCGGAGGTGTCGAACGGGACCGACTGCGGTGGATGGAACGGATGAGCCGATTTCTGCCGGTCGGTTTTTACTACAAGGCATTTCATACGCCCCGCCGGCTGTTCCCTTTCTTCGAACGCCAGATGCGCAAGGTCGCTGGACTCGGCGCCATCAACCGGGCAAGCAAGCCGCAAGCCTCACCCAAGGATTACGCTTTCTGCGACCTGCTAGTGGTCGGCAGCGGACCGGCCGGACTCTCCGCGGCAACTACCGCCGCCCAACAGGGACTCAGGGTTCTGCTGGTCGAGGAACAGCAGCGACCAGGTGGCAGCCTCTGCTGGCAATGGACTGGTAACCCGATGGCAGCTGAACTGCTTGCCAACTCGGTCGCAGAGATCGAAGGGTCGGATCAAATTGAGTTGCGGTGCGGAACCCAGGCCGCTGGCTGGTACGCCGACCAGTGGGTGGCACTGGTCGACCAGCGACGACTGACCAAGCTGCGGGCCCGGGCAACCCTGCTGGCTACCGGTTGCATCGAGCAACCGGCCGTCTTCCAGAACAATGACCTGCCCGGCGTCATGCTCGGATCGGCTGCTCAGCGGTTGATCCACCAGTACGCCGTTGGCCCCTGCCAGCGAGCGGTGATCCTGACTGCTTCGACAGCAGGCTATCAACTCGCTCGTGAACTGCAGGATTGCCAGATCGAGGTCGCTGCCATTGCTGACCTGCGACCTGCCGGGGAATCATCGCCACTGGCCACTGACCTGCGCAGCGCGGGTGTCCCGATTTACGATGGTCATACCGTCTACGAAGCCCGCGCAGGCCGTGGAAAGAAATCGATCCGCGGAGCCCACCTCTGTCGACTCGGTGAACAGGGAGAGGCCCTTAGCAAAGAAAGCCAGCTCATTGCTTGTGACGGTATCCTGGTGAGCGTCGGCTGGCATCCCAATGCGGCCCTGATCTCCCAGGCTGGCGGACGCTTTGAATATTCCCAGCAAAGCCATCAATTGGTCCCCTCCAGCTTGCCCAGCAACGTGTTTGTGGCAGGACGCGCTAACGGTATCTTTTCCCTGGCCGACCAAATTAACGATGGAAAGCGTGCCGGACTCTCAGCGGCCGCTCAACTCGGTACCTATGAAGGTCCCATCCCGGAAGCAGCACCACCCCAAGAACCAGCTCCCAGCCATCCCTACCCCATTTTTTCACATCCCGGCAAGAAAAATTTCGTCGACCTGGACGAAGATCTTCATTTGAAGGATTTCCAGAACGCCCACCAGGAAGGCTATGACAATATCGAGCTAATGAAACGCTTTAGCACAGTCGGGATGGGGCCTAGCCAGGGAAAGCTTTCGAATTTTCCAGCCGTCCGTATCCTGGCGAAACTCAACGGTGCCTCGATCAACGAAACTGGAACCACCACTTCGCGCCCGTTTTACCAGCCGGTTTCCATCGGACACCTGGCGGGACGTCGCTTCCATCCTCAGCGACGGAGCCCGCTCGACGACTGGCATCGCCAGTCCGGCGGCATCATGATCCACAGTGGCGACTGGCTGCGTCCCGAGTACTACCAGCGGGATGGTCAGTCGCGCCAGGAATGCATCCTGGCAGAAGCGGAAAACGTCCGTACCCGGGCTGGCATTATCGACGTCAGCACGCTCGGCAAGATCAATATTTGCGGTCCCCAGGCAGCCGACTTCCTGGAACGAATCTACACGGGCCGATTTCGCAAACAGCAAATCGGAACTCTTCGCTACGGAATTGCCTGTGATGAAACAGGAGTCATCATCGAAGATGGTATCGTCGCCCGCCTGGCTGAAAATCACTTCTATGTCTCAGCTACCAGTAGTGGCGTGGGATCCTTTTATCGACAGTTGCAGCGTTGGGCTCTACAGTTCGCCATGCAAGTCACGCTCAGCAACGTTACCGGCCAACTGGCGGCCTTTAACCTGGCCGGACCAGCATCCCGAGAACTGCTGCAACCACTCACCAAACTCGATCTCTCCGCCAGTGCGTTTCCCTACCTGGGCGTCCGACAAGCCACGCTTCTCGGTGTCCCGGCAACAGTTTTACGAGTCGGCTTTGTCGGTGAACTCGGTTACGAGATCCATCTACCGGTGAACCAGGCGCAGCCAGTCTGGACACACTTGATGGAACAGGGAGCCGCGGCCGGACTGAAACCTTTCGGAATCGAAGCCCAGCGTTTGCTGAGACTTGAAAAAGGCCACCTGATTGTCGGTCATGATACGGACGCCTTAACCAATCCACTGGAAGCAGATCTGTCCTGGGCATTGGCCGATAGCAAGCCCTTCTATGTCGGCAGCCGCAGCCTACAGATCATCCGGCAACGACCGCTGGAACGACAACTGGTCGGTCTGCGATTCCCCAAGCATCACCCGGGCCCCTGGCCTGAGGAATGTCACTTGCTCTATGCCGGAGACCAGGTCATCGGCAGAATCACCAGCGTCAGTTCCCGCTCCACACTGGGAGGGGGAATCGCCATGGGATTTGTGCACCCCGACCTGGCGACTCCGGAAACAGCCCTGCAGGTTCAGGTTAGCGACGGCAGTCGCGTATCGGTCGAAGTAAGCAGGCTTCCATTCTATGACCCAGAAAACGAACGACAACAATTGCCCGAGGCTTAAGCACCATGGAAACCATGACCCTACAACACTCTCCGCTGCATAGCTGGCACACCAGCCGCTGTGAAGACTGGTGCCAGTTGGGAAACACTTCCCTGCCTCGCCACTTCGTTTCCTCGGATCAAGAACGAGCGGCCTGTACCGACCTGGCACTCTGCGACCTGAGCGGTTTACCGTTAATTGAGTTTAAGGGCCCAGGCGCTGCGGACTGGCTTTCTGCCAACGGTCTTTCCGTGCCAGCAGAAATTTATCAGGGCAATTCAACAACCAGTGACAACTGGCTCACACGCACCGGGTCTGACGAATTCTTACTGCGCGGGTCGACCGACAACCGCTCCACGGGGTTACCGGTAAAATTGCCCGACAGTGGGTACCAGCAGGATCTACTGATCACGACTCGGCAAGATGCCCTGCTACTGTTGACGGGCGAACGAATCAACCAGTTGATGGGGCAGACTTGCGGACTCGACTACGACCAGTTGGCATCGCGGGAAACTGTTTTTACTCGTGTGGCAGCAGTGAGTTGTGGTCTGCTGAAGGACCAACTTGCGGACTATCCCGTTTGCTGGCTGTGGATTGATCCCAGCCAGGCCGTGTACCTCTGGCACGAACTGGTACAGATCATCGAAGATATTGCTGGCCATGTCGTAGGTGCCGGTTGTTTTTGCTCGGAAATAGATTGAACATGTTTCGTGTTAGCGATGCCTGCGGGCAGTTGGGACTTCGTGCTGGTGCCATCCTGCACCAGGGAGTAACGATCGAGCCCGCGTCGAATGAACTACGATCGCAGATCGATGCAGCGGCTGCAGCCGTCCGCCAACAGTACCAGAGTCGATCCGAAATCCGCCAGTTGCCGACAATTGCCCAACTGCACCAGATTCTGCGAGAAGTTGGGGTCAAACCGCGCCGTCATCCTCCCTCGAATCAGAAACTGTTGGAATACGCTCTCAAGCACGGGACGTTACCGGCAATCAACAACCTGGTTGATGCTTACAGCCTTGTGTCACTGCAAACGCTCTGCAGCCTGGGAGCCCATGATGCCGAACAGCTTCGCAGTCCTGTGGAGCTACGCATCCTAAGTGGCGAGGAAACCTTCAGGCCCTTAGGTAGCCCTGATCCGCAGCCGGTGGTAGCCGGTGAATTTGGTTACGTAGATGCTACCGGGCGTCTGCTTTGTCGGCTTGATTCCCTGCAGGCCGATTTCAGCAAGGTCAGCGAAACCGCCAGCGAAGTGTTGGTGATTGTTGAGTCGACAATCGCCACCCCGGCCGCTGACCGGCAAGCAGCCGTGGAACTGGTAAGGGAAGTAATCCAGGAACATTGTGGTGGCACCGCCGAGGTGGTCAGCAGACCACTGGACTAAGTGCCAGGTTTGCTCTTACCGAATTACTCGTCGTCAGTTGCGCCACCGAGAGTTACCGATATCTTGTATTTATTTTGCAGGTGGGCATGCGCCTGGCTGGCATACGATGTCTTGGGATATTTCTTGCAGCAAAGTTGGAAGGCCTTGATAGCAGTTTCGGTCGATTTCATATTTTCATAGGTGTAACCGATTTGCAGCTGCGCCCAGGGAGCCGATCCCTCATGACCCTTGAGGATTTGAGCGTAGAGAATAAGAACTTCCTTGTACTGCTTCAGTGCATTATGACAAGAAGCCATCTGCTTATAGTTTTCTGGAAAATTTTCGCACTGCCGAAAGGCACCGATCGCTTCCTTGTACAAACCAGCATCGCGTTGCGTAGTCGCCAGTGCCCATAACCACTGCTGGATGTTCGTTGCATCTGTTCGAACCAGTCCCTGGTAAACCTTGATTGCTTCCGGATATTTTTTCACTTCTCGATAGGCAGCTCCTTGTTCTCCCTGCCAGGCGGCCGCTTTTTCAGCATCGAGGCCGGCCAGTTGCTGGTAAATCTTAATCGCCTCAGCCGTTTTCTTTTCACTTCGATAACTACTGGCAACGCGTGAGAGTCCCTGAACTTTATCCTTGAACCTTCGGTAGATCGTCCGCGCCTGCTCATAACGCTGCTTGGACGCATGGTAGTCGGCCAATCGTCCCAGGATATCATCGTTGGTGCCAAAGATTTTGAGCATCGCGGCATAGGCAGCCAGCACCTTATCACCCCGCCCCGCGTAGGATTCCACCTCGATCATACGATACCACTGCGCAGCGGCAGCAGCTTTCAGTTCCGGCGTCGAATAATCCGTTGAAAAATCGGCCTTTAGATAGGCGATAGCCCGATCTGCCAGCTTGAGACCCTGGGCATTTGTCTCTTCTGTTCCCACCAGCGACCCGATAGGTGAACGGACGTAGCTATAAACGTAGTAAGCCAGTTGTTCTTTCTTGTAGTTCGTTTCCAGGCTCTTCACAGCATCATCAAACATCCCCTTGCCAAAGTAGTAGCGCGACAGTGAAGTAGCAGCCGAGGCACACGTACCGGAAACTTGCTTGTCCCGGGGAATGTCAAATGCCAGCCGTTTCCAGATCTTGATCAGGCTTTTCTCATCCTTTTCCGCCTGGGCAATTTCCGCCAGGCCCATCAGTGAATAAACGGCCACTGCATTCTTCGGGTAATCGGTAATCGTCCGCTGGTAGGATTTCTTACCGCTAGAAATTCGGCCGATGGCAACATAGGTTTTGCTTATC
>CAZXJC010000430.1:0-4068 GCA_964640885.1 uncultured Pirellulaceae bacterium
CAATCTCCAGGGATGACGGCCGCCACTGGTCATCGGTCAGGAAGCTCTACGACTACGGTCGCCATCATCCGTCGCTGGTCCTGATGCCCAACCGGCTTTCCGCTGGCAGTGAAATCCTCGCATCGTGCGATAGCGGGGAAAGAGGTCCTTAATGGCCCGTGTCAGGCAATGTCCGGGATGGGGCATGCCGTTAGCAGTCGGGGGACCTTCGAAGAAGACGAAGTTTTCGGCGCCGCTCCGCTGCTGCAACGACTTGTCGTAAATCTGCGATTCTTTCCAGAACTGAAGTACCTGTTCTTCCAGTTGCGGAAAGGGAGGATTGCTCGGTACCTCTGGAAACATGAAAGTCCGATCCGTCTGCTCGCAGTGAGAATCACCGATGCTGCGCTCTCACCGCCAGCATCGCTATTGCCCAAGGAAAAGGTTATCAGTCGGTCGATTTTTCGTCAGGCTTATCCGTACCACCCGGGGTCCCCCCAGCTGGCTTGCCAAACGAGTCATCGCCGGGAAAATCGACGCCATTGCTGTCAAAATCGTCGCCGAAATTGTCTTCATTGGCATCATAATCTTCATCTAGTTCTTCTTCAAAATCGTCATCAAATTCGTCATCGAAGTCGTCATCGTCGAAGTCCTCGAACTCGTCCGCTTCTTCAGTCTCCTCGGGGCTTACCGGTGCTGGGGCATCCACCCCATCATCTTCGTCGTCATCGTCATCATCCAGTTGATCCCCTTCGTCCTGATCCGGTTCGTCTTCACTAACGGGAGAGCCAAGCGGAGCCCCGGACTGTTCTACAAGAGACTCTTCGTCGGCCCCGTCAGCAACCCCTGCCATGCTTTCCTGTACTTTTGCCGGCTCGACCAAGCCAGTTATACCTGCAACCATTTCCACTATACCTTTACTTGAATACACAAAAACACAGACTGAAGAACAACCACTCTAAAGAGTCAGCCTCAACCAGACAAGCGGAGACCGCAATCTTGCTGAACGCGATTTCTCGGGACCAGACCCTCTGCTGCTAATCTGATACCTTCCCTGAAAATTGTCAAGACAGGAGAAATGAGCTGCGCGACGGTTCCCGCTGCGAGCCATTAAGCCGCACGAAATTGTTCGATATCTTCCGTCCGCCCTAAAACGATCAAAACATCGTCAGCTCGCAGCACATAACTGGCTTGTGGATTGAACTGAATCGGTCCTTCCTGCTGCTTGACACCGACCACTAGCAGTCGAAACTGCTGACCGATTTGGCTGTCTCCAATCGTCTGGCCTGCCAGCACACTCTCGGCAGTGACGTCTACTTCATCTAACTCGACATCAAGATCCTCGTTGCCAGCCACGATATGCATCAACTCAGCAGTCGATGGCCGTGTCACCAACCGCGTCATTTGCTGGGCGCCAATAACGGCCGGCATCACCACCCGGTCAGCGCCGGCCTGCAACAACTTACGCTTTGTACTGGCGTGCTCTGCTCGGGAAATGATGTGCACCTGTTCGTTTAGTTCACGGCAGGTCAAGGCGATAAAGACGTTCTCAGCATCATGGGGCAAGGCCGATATGACAGTTTTAGCTTGCGTAATGCCAGCAGCCAGCAGGACATCTTCTTCGGTAGCGTCTCCCATGATATAGAGGCACTCGTTGTTCCTGGCTTCCTCGATCCGTTCTGCCTCGTTGTCGATAATAACCACGGGATAACCTTGGGACTTCAAATCGCTGGCCAACATAATTCCCATACGCCCAAATCCACAAATAATTACGTGGTCCGTCAATCCTTCAATTTCGCGTTTCATCTTTCGACCTTCCAGGACACGTTCGAGTTCACCCTCGAACAAGATTTGGATAAATCCCCCGACGGTATAAGCCGCCGCGGAGATACCGAATACGATCAGCAGGATCGTGAAAACCTGTAGACCAGTATCATTAAGGGTACTGCGCTCTCCATAGCCGACACTGGAAATCGTAATCACGACCATCCAAACAGCATCCAGCCAGCTGTAATCACCACGCCAGTGATAGACGGCCACGGCCACGACAAATATGGCCAGCAGCACGAAAGCGCCCAATTGGATACGACGCAGCGGCGTTTTCATGTGTGAAACTCGGAGTTAAAGCGGACGTAATCGGCCGTCAAGTCGCTTGTCCAAAACCGCGCGGCTGCCGTGCCGGAATTCAATTCCACAACGATCGATGTCTCCACGTTACCTGAGATCGAAGCTGACACCTCAGCCACATCAAAGGCCAGCGGCACCCCTTGCTGATAAAGATCAAAACCATTAATGGCGACCCGCACCTGGTCGGGATCAATTTCCACACCGGCATAACCAACGGCTGAAATAATCCGCCCCCAGTTTGGATCGGCCCCAGCCACGCCGGCCTTCACCAGGTTGCTATTGGCAATCGTCTGAGCAATCTGCCGAGCCTCCTCGCGACTGCTGGCCCCTTCCACATCAATCGTGATCAGGTGCGAAGACCCCTCTCCGTCGGCAGGAATCTGCTTGGCCAGTTCAACACAAACGGTCTTGAGCGACAGACAAAACTGTTCCAGTGCCTCGCCGCTGAGCGGTGATCCTCCACTGGCTCCGCTGGCCAGCACCAGTACCGTATCATTGGTGCTGGTGTGTCCTTCAACGCTAATACAATTAAAACTCTGCTCAATGGCCTCTCCCAATGCAGCCTGCAAGTCTTCCGCAGCCACGACTGCATCAGTCATAACAACGGCCAGCATGGTCGCCATATTGGGACCAATCATCCCCGCTCTCTTAGCCATCCCTGCCAGGTGAATTGGTTGTCCATCGATTTCAAATCGCCGGGAAGCTACCTTGGGCCCCTGGTCAGTTGTCAGGATGCCGGTGGCCGCTGCCATAAAGGCCGCTTGATCATCTCCCAACCCTGCCACTGACTGCGCGGCTGCCGGAAGAATTTTCTCCATCGGCAAGTATTCTCCGATAATACCGGTCGACATCACCAATGCCTGGTCGACTTGAGCTTCACAGGCACTCGCCGCCGAAGCTGCCATCGCCTGCACATCCTGCCACCCCTGGTCACCGGTACAGGCATTGGCGTTTCCTGAATTGATAACCACCACGCGAATATCCGTTGACGGGGTCCGTTGACGGTCCCAAGCCACTGGTGCGGCAAAAACCCGGTTACGCGTATAAACCCCCGCCCCGGCAGTCCCGGGATCACAGCGGATCAGCACGTAATCAGCGCTGCTGGCATCCTGCTTGATACCACAGTGCAATGCACTCCACTGAAATCCTGCTGGCAGTGAAAGGTCCATCCGGATATTAGCTCCGTTCGATAAGTCCCGTTGTTTCGGCAACACCGAACATCAAGTTCATGTTCTGCACAGCAGCACCGGCAGCCCCTTTAACCAGGTTATCCAGGCAACTAATTACTACCACGTGATCCCCAACTCGATGGACCGCCAGGTCACAGTAATTCGTTCCTTTCACGAAACGTGTCGCCGGTGGATAATCAACAACTCGCACAAATGGCTCATCCTGGTAGGCACTTTTCAACTCCGCCAGCAAGCCCTCTGAATCCAAGTCAGTCGCGGCGCGTGCATAAGCGGTCGTCAAAATGCCACGTTCCATGGGAATCAAGTGAGGCGTAAAAATCACCTCCACGGATCCAGCCACCTGGCTACTAAGAACCTGGCTAATTTCAGGGGTATGACGATGCCTGCCAACGTTGTAGGCCGTAATGCTTTCGTGACACTCTACGAAATGTGTGACGGGGCTGGGATTGCGGCCAGCACCACTAACACCACTCTTGGAATCTACGATCACACCGACCGGATCCACGTGACCGGCTTTCAACAACGGGGCCAGTGCCAGAATAGCCGACGTCGGATAACAACCTGGATTGGCTACCAGCGGAGCAGCTGGAATCGAATCACGAAACAGCTCTGGCAAACCATAAACCGTTTGGCCGACCCGCTCCGGATCCGGATGCTGCTGGTCATACCATTGCTCATAGACAGACAACTCATCCAGCCGATAATCAGCACTCAGGTCGACCACCCGTAGTCCCTGATCCAGCAACGGTTTGACCGTCGCCGCCGAAGCCGC
>CAZXJC010000431.1:0-14251 GCA_964640885.1 uncultured Pirellulaceae bacterium
GTATTTCCAATAAACGGTGGGAGCTCGCTGTGCTGGGACTCCATGTGCTTGGCAACCACGCTTCCGATGGTGGGAAACTCCGAGCGGCGCAGGTTGGCCTGGATCGAAGGATAGCCGGTAAGGAGCCGATTAGTCCCGCCGGAGTGCTCAGCCCGTTCATGATGCAGGCTACGGACCAGGGCAAACTTGTCGGCCAACCGGGACAGCAAGGGCAGCTGTTCACTGATCTCGATCCCGGGAACATTTGTTTCGATCGGACGAAACGGGCCCCGATACTCTGTCGGTGCATCGGGCTTAAGGTCAAACAGGTCCAGGTGGCTGGGTCCGCCGTTTGCCCAGAAGAGGATTACCGAATAGTCATCATTGAGCTGCGGTAACGAAGCGCCCTCTCCATCAGTCACCAGCTGGGGAGCAGCTTCTAGCAGCAACTGCGACGGGGAAAGCCCTCCACAGAGGGCACCCAGGCTAAGCCCACCCAGGCGCAACCAGTCCCGACGACCCATTGGGCCAGGGCAACGTCCAGCAGTAAATTGCGGAGCAGAAGGCATAAAAGTATTTCTTCCCTGGCTGGCGATCGTATTCTCACACTGCCATTATCTCTCTCACGTATGATATCACATGGCCATCCATCAGTGGTAGCCAAAATCCTCGTCGCAGCATTCTACCAGTGCTTAGCACCTTCGAATTCGTTTGCTGCGTGTTAAGCCATTAGTTAAACTGTGAAATCATCGAGATCACTGGGTAACCTGCTGACACCATTGTTATGTACGAATAACCAAGCTACCTTGCGAATAAACCAGTATCGTCATTCCTCCCTTACAAGGTTTCAAATGAAAAACTTTCACGGCTTCCAATCGCTCTTCTTGGTCGTGTTACTTACTTCCATCTTCAGCTGTTCTATGCATGCAGCGGAACCGAACCAGGGTGACCTAAAAAACCTGGATCTTGGAAAAGACGTTAGGCTGGAGCTGGTCTACATCCCGCCGGGTCAATTCATGATGGGAAGCACCGCGGCAGAAAAATCCTGGGCAACCGGCATCGAAGGTGGGGCTCGACCCGGAACGAACCGAGAAACGTTTGAAGGTGAGCCACGTCAGATGCAGGTCAGCAAGGGCTTTTGGATGGGGCGTACTGAGGTTACCCGGGGACAGTTTCAGCAATTCGTCAAAGCGTCAGGTTACGTCACAGATGCAGAAAAGCCCGGCGGTGTAACGCAGGTCTTTAATCTTGAATGGGATCGATACTATCTCGGGACGAAAACCTTGTACCCCTGGAAGTCGGTGGCGGACAAGAGCTGGCGCGATCCAGGTTTCGGAATTCCGATGAAGGACAACTACCCCGTCGTTTGTGTTAGCTACCAGGACATGAAAGCTTTTTGCCGTTGGCTTACGGAAAAGGAACGCAAGGCGGGACGACTATCCAAGGAACTGGAAATCCGGCTCCCGACCGAAGCCGAATGGGCCTATGCCTGCCGCGGCGGAAGTCAGCAGAGCCATTATTTCTGGTGGGGAAATGACTTGATGGACGGCAAGGGCAGGCTCAATATTTCCGCCGTCGATTTTCTTCCTAAACGAGACATGATCTGGCCCTTTGCAAATGCTCCATGGAGCGACGGGTTTGCTTTTCTGTCCCCCGTCGATCACTATGGCAAAAAAGGACGAAACGGCTTTGGCTTGGCAGACATGTGCGGCGGTGTGTGGGAGATCGTACTAGATCATATTGACCCAAAAGGTGGACACGAAACCATAAACTTCCTGAATCAAGAACAGCTTTCGGTATCAAGTCCTGTTTGTCGCGGCGGCAACTACTTTGATGTACCAGGTAATGCACGCTGTGCCGTCCGGTTGGGTATTCACAGCGTCTCTTATTCCGATTCGCGGGACGGATTCCGAATCTGCCTCGGCGTCTCCAAAAAGACAGCAGCTGTTGGGCGACAACGATAGACAGGACCGGGAATTACTGACTCTACCGTTTGAGTCGGTCCTCTTTAGATTTGTGGCACCACATCCCTTGAAAAAAGCTCCAGGGATTTTAACCAGCTCTCCCGGTCGTCCCAGTCATGAGCTACCAGAACCAGCGTACCGAAATCTCCTACCTCTTCTCTCAGCTGCTTAATACTGGATGCTACGTGGTCTGGATCGCCGGCGATCACAATTTCGTCCATGAAGTAGTCCAACGTCACTTCCTCATCAGGTTGTTCAGGGGTCCGTTTCCAGAGATCCAGGGCATTGCCTCGTCGAGTTAACTCAATGATGTACTCAATGCAGCGGCCCAGCGAATTGGTTCGAGCCTTCGCGATGGCTTCTTCGGTAGTGTCAGCCACAAAGATATTCCTGGAAACAGACCAGTTGGCCGGATCGGGCTCAAGGCCTCCCTCGCGACAACCGGCCGCGTAAGTCTCCCAGTGGTTCTTCAAGACACCGGTGCCGATCATGTGGTGACTGATCGGACGAAATCCGCGTGCTGCCGCCTTGCGAAGACCAATCGAGTCGCGGTTGATACAGGGCGTGAATATGGGGGGGTGGGGAGATTGCAACGGGTGGTGGATACCAGTCAGTCCCATCTCGACGTCGAGGTTGTCAGCCAGCCGAATCGACCAAAACTCACCGTCAAACTCATAGGGTGGCGCACTGGTCCACATCTTGAGAATCATGTTAATGGCCTCAACAACCCGGGAACCCGTATCCTTCGGATCGACTCCAAACATTTCCATGTCGGTTGGAATCGCTCCAGGGCCAAAACAAACGTTCAGCCGGCCGTGTGAAAGATGATCCAGTAAGGCGAGCCGGCTAGCGACGTGAGCGGGATGATGGTACTGCAGACAGACTGGCGCCGGGCCAATCCGAATCCGCGATGTTTCACCAAGTACGCGCGCCAGGAATATCTCAGGCATCGCGATATTCTCGTAGGTTGACGAGTGATGTTCCCCAACCCAAAAATCATCGAAGCCAAGTTCTTCGCACTTGGCGGCCAGTTCCAAATCCTCATCTAAGCACTGTGCCAGTGGCTTGCCAGGATCGTGAACTGGCATCACAAACATTCCCAGCTTGATCCGGTTAGAAGCCATCATGGAACAGTTACCTTCCGTGTGATTCGAGTCATGAATCTAAGTGATTGGTGCACCATCCTATTTGAGGGTCTTTACCTGGTCAATTAAAGCGGGCTAAATACTTACCCCTCTAACTAGCAGCTAATCTTTGATTTCACGAAGCAACTGGCTGGTATCTGCCAGGCGGGCAAACTTATTCTGCCAAATCTGCAAACAGGCATCATGGATATGATCATGGATCGTCGCCATGCCATCGGTCACAGCGGTCACCCGATAGTTTTGCATCGAAGCAGCAATCAGCGTACTGTTAACGCAAACATCCGTTGTCACACCGGTTAGCAGCAGCCGCTCAATCCCCTGGCTGCGCAAGGCCAAGTCCAGGTGTGTTCCATAGAACTTGTCATAGGTGTGTCCCTTGATTACCTGTTCATCGTCCTGGGGTGCCAACGACTCTACCGTGGCCGCCGATTCTGCGCCCGTTCCTGCACCCGTTCCAATCAGGCAATTGTTCGAGGCAAAGCCATACCCGGTTGGCTGGCCTTCCTCGGCCGGCAAATGTTCCGGCACAAATGGATCTCCACGCAGGCAGGGAATCATCGTGGCATAAACAAACTCAGTGAAAATCACGGGAATCAGTCTCTCTCGGCAGGCCGCTACAAGTTGCACAATGTTAGGGAGTATTTCACGACCCTTGGGAACTTCCAGCGACGCTCCCTCGTCGAGAAATCCATGCTGCATGTCAACAACGAGCAGGGCGCTGTTTCCCTGTTCGATGCGATGGGATTGTTCGATGCGATCCAGCTTACCCTGAGTACGATCATCTACCTGGTTCATGATATTCCTTCCGGGCTAATTTCAATCGGCAAATCTTCTTCAACGCATTTGAGATCAACGGGCAACTGGCTCCAGAAGTATTCTCTGGCCTGCTCCCCATCAACCATCTGGTCAAACTTGACCGGTATGGCGAGATCATCTACGGACAGTACCAGCCGCTCAGCAACTGCATCCTCAATCATGGCCAGTGGATTATGGACGGACTCGAACTGACTCCAGGTAAAAGTCGTGCCATTGCACAACTCGATTCCCTTTTCATCCATGACACCAGGCCGCAAACTCATAGCCCGCCTTTTCAACAGGCGTGCAACACCGAGTGTACAAAGCAAGGAAAACATCCGTTGCCACCATGGTGTTTTCTTGTATTGAATCTGCATAGCACGCTTGCCACAAAACTCAGTACGCAAGGAAACTGAGTGTATTTTCTCTCAAACTTCCACTATAGGTCACAGTGTAAGGCAACCGTATCGTGTTCGCAAACCGCTGTGAAAACCTGCGGTGGGCTGGACATCCAGCCGGAAACTGGCAAACTAGACGCTTCCCTGATTTTCGCTTTACCCCCCTTGGGAGCCTGCCTTATGGACGTCGCTTTGATCGCACCGGAAGCCTTCCTGCACCAGGATGATGCACCGTACGTCACGAATATTCGAGAAGCCGGTATGGAAGTCATCTACCCCGATGACCCGACATTCACCCGCGGCCACAAGAGCGAAGAAGAAACCATTGAACAGTTGAGTAAATGCCAGGCGGTTCTTGCTGGTGGCGAACACTTCACTGAAAACGTACTGGCCGCATTACCTCAGCTGCGCGTCATTGCCCGCTGTGGTGTGGGCTATGACCGAGTTGACGTTGAGGCAGCTACTCGCCACGGTGTAGCAGTTACCATCACCCCCACAGCTAACCATGAATCAGTCGCGGAACACGCTTTTTCACTAATGTTTGCTGTGGCTAAATCAGTGATGAGCAGTGACCGGAGCATGCGGACAGGTCACTGGGACCAAAAAAGCACACTCCCGATTCGAGGACAAACGCTGGGCATCCTAGGCCTGGGGCGTATCGGCCGCAGCGTGGCTGTGCGAGCTACCGCGCTAGGAATGAAAGTCCTGGCCTACGACGCATTCCCAAATGAAAGTTTTGCCCAGGAACATGGAGTTCAACTGGTGGATC
Source organism: uncultured Pirellulaceae bacterium (assembly GCA_964640885.1). Lineage (GTDB taxonomy): Bacteria > Planctomycetota > Planctomycetia > Pirellulales > Pirellulaceae > JAZADA01. The sequence continues at coordinate 5,051 of CAZXJC010000431.1, forward strand.
TCGACACCCTGCTGGCCGAGTCAGATTACCTTACAATCCATTGCCCGCTCAATGATGATACGCAAGGGCTCTTCAACCGGGAAACACTGGCCAAAATGAAAGCAGGTAGCGTACTGGTCAACACGGCCCGCGGTCCGCTGGTCGTGGAAGCAGACCTGATTGACGCCATCGAAGCGGGGCATATCTACGGAGCAGGCCTGGACGTTTTTGAACAGGAACCCATCGATCCGCAAAACAAGCTGTTGCAAATGGACCAGGTGGTCAGCACTCCACACGTCGGTAGTGGTGACTGGCTCTCCCGACTCAACATGGGAATCGAAGCAGCCGATTGCATCGTCAAGCTGCACCGCAACGAGTGGCCCGAGGGTGCCGTGGGCAACAACACTCTCCGCGACGGATGGAAATGGTAGTGCCTCACCTCTGGCACCTCTAAAGCTAATTCCCGCTCCCAGACCTCTTACTGGCGTCGGTTGGCAATTTCTCCCCCGTTAAGTGTTGCCAGTCCAAGGTATGTATACAGGTCGATCGTGGACGTTAGCATCTGCACAGAACCGTCTCCGAACAGGAACATCGAACCGCCCTTGTGGTAGCTGCTAAAGTCATCCAAGTGAAAATGATCGTTCCCCGGTGGATGGTCGGCAACTCCCAGTACGCGCGCGAAAGCATCCTCGCCACCAGGTATTACACCGATCCAGGTTGAGTAGCCCCACTTGGAGGACCGTTCCCCCACGACAATCGTGTGACTTGTACCATCCACGAAGCGATTAAAACCTACATGACTATTATGGAAAAAGGCACCATTGCCTCGACAAATCTGTCCTGGTTTCAAGTGTTCACAGTCATGTAATTCACGGGTTCCAAAGCAGGCGACGTAGTTCGCCACAGCCAGTTCGGCAATCGTCTTATTGGGATTATCTTCGTCCTTCAAGTAAAAGTACGGGTCAGCCGAATCGGAAGGACAAATATAGTTCTCCACCCGATGCTTGCGCGTATGATCATGAAAAGGATGGAGAACAGGCAGGTTGAAGTTGACCTCCCGCTTAACAACATTGTCTTGTTCGAGGTAAGGCAACAACATGGTACCCCAGGAAAAACCGCTCGGCCCGCTGGCCCACGGTGCCCCGGTACGAGGATGCGTACCAATCCAGCCCGATGGAAATCCCCGCGTCGTATCGTGATACATGTGTAACGCAATACCAATTTGTCTCAGGTTATTGCTACACGACATACGGCGAGCGGCTTCGCGCGCTGACTGGACCGCCGGCATCATCAGTCCCATGAGGATGCCGATAATCGAGATCACGATCAGTAATTCGATTAGTGTAAAAGCTGGTCTTCGTTTCGTTCGCATTGTCTTGCTCTTTCGTCAATTGATTTCTTGTTGGTGATCGTAACAGGGATGCCTCATAAGTACATCTGCAATCCACGAACCCGTGGGGTTCCCCGTTTTTCTCTGACCGGCGCTCCATTACAGGAAACGGCAAACAGCAACAGTCCGCTCATCTCCGCAAAGACGAGAGCAGCCTAGAGAGCAATAGAAACTCGTGGTGGACCACGAGAAAGAGAACGTCGTAGTGGTTTTCCAGCATCCTGACAAGGTTCCTGGAGTGTCAACTCGGCCACCAAGCCAGTCTGTTCCAGGCCGGAAACCAGCGTGATCTGAGGCGCGTCATTGGAGAGCACCTGGCAGACCAGGCAATCTTCCTGGGAAGAATCACCGGGCATCGAATCGGGAACAGGTTCATCGGCCACATGGGGATGTGCATGGGTATGCCTGTGGGCATGCGTATGCACAACTCCGTCCGCATGGGAGTGCAGCGTACAACGAACAGGCTGCGACGTTTCTCCGGCAGGATGATGACACAAGCGATAGTGCAAAACATCAGCGCCGATCAGCGAAACTACCAGGCAGATAAGGAGTGGCCAGGCGACGATTCGAAAGCTTGAATTACGCATGAATGAACCTCTGGATTTCTTTATAACATGAAGCGCAAGAAAGATCTTAGAAAAATCCAATAAGACAACCCAGATGCTGTTTAAAACGATGTTACGAGGCCGTTAAAATCAACGTAAAGACCCATAATGCACAAATCGTTTCCAACAGTTTGCCCCTGGACCGCTACTTGAAAACCGGCACCAGGTACTGCGCTCCAATGCTGACCCCCAGTTGTCCCGGCTTGAGAGCAAACTCCTTTTTCTCACCCTGCCTTTCGATCACCAGCAGGACTTTCTCTTTTCTTTGCTGAACAGCAACTGCCACGGCCGCCCGCAATGCTGTTGGATTCGTAATCAGCTGCCCGTTGTAACTGACCACGATATCTTTCAACTGCAAGCCGGCTACAGCTGCCTGGCTACCAGGTACCACTCGGATAACCTCGATCTGGAACTGAACCAGTTTGGCTCTCGTCTCAGTGAGGTTCAACTCATCACCTGGCTCCCGACCGATATAAGCAGTCGGGTCACGACCCTCCCGCAGAGCCTTGCGCCGTAAGACTTCCTTAACAGCACGGTAACAGTTGATCAGGCCATGTCCAGTTTGACCATCAACTCCCCGCTGAGCTACATCGGTTGCCGTCGCAGTAATGATCTCTTTCAAATCCCAGGGGAGCAAATCCGGATCGGCCGACAGCAGCAGAGCAATCGTGCCGCAAAACATCGGACCCGCAAATGAATTGCCATTAAGGGCCACCGGTTGCACCGAGCCATCGCGATACAACAAGGGCAACCCCATGTTAAAGGCACAGACTTCAGGCTTCTGGACCAGGCCATCCTGGTAATGTTCCGTTTGCCATTTCACTGGACCCTGGCTGGAAAAGGAAGTACGCCTGAAATTACGCTGCACACCAGCTGCTGCAAAAACAACTTCCGGAATATCTTCAGGAGTACGCATCTGTACGGGGAGTTCCGCGGATTGTGCAAAATTACCAGCTCCGGAAACAAAGAAGACGCCACACAGGGAACCGTGCTCCATTACCTTGCGCCAATGCGACCGATATTCCTGCAAGTTTGGTATCGAAAAACTCATGCTGTAGGTATCAGCACCCTGCTGGATAGCCCATTCAATGGACTTCTCTAGGCGTGCTGCACCAATCACGCCCGCCCACTGCGATTCCGGAGCGATCCCGAACTCGTATGGACTGCCCGCAATACCACGACCACAGACAACAGCGGCGCACATGAAACCATGCATGCCTTGCGGTGTGGCTGATTTTAACGGTACGGGAACCTTGGTTAAAACAGCTGTCTGATCATCAAAATTGTAACCGTGGTAATCATCAACCAGTCCATTCTTGTCATCATCGATGTTATTTGACGGAATTTCCCCCGCATTACGGTAGAGATTCCCGTTCAGATTCTCCGAAAAAACGAACGTAAAATCATGAATAACATTCAGCGTACCTCGTCCCGTAACTCCATATTGTTTCCAAACACGATCTGCTTGCAAGGAACGGACGTACCAGGGATGCTGGTAGCGATTTGGATCAAAGGGCTGGCGCTGGGGAAGCGCAAAACCTGGGGCAGCGGCCGGACCTGCCGGTCGATTTGCCGGACGTGGAGGACTGGCAAAAATCTTCCTGACACCTGGAACCGATCGCAAGCTCTCCAAGTGTTCCTTTACCGTGACACAGGAAAAACCGTTCACGATCCAATGATCTTCCAGTTGACTGATCTTCCCTTCATCGACCAGTTGTTTGAGACGCGGCTGGGCCACTTTCCAGGAGCGGGCATGAATTGCTTGCAACGTTTTCATAGCCGCCTGGCGCAACTCACCACGCCGGCGCTGGGAAAACTCTCGTGACCGCCGCAAGTAAGCCTTCCCATCACCTAGCAACTGGTCATCAAACCAAACCGAAACCCACACTCGGCGAGTCTGACGAAAGCGTTTTTCAAACGCCGGGTCAATCCAAATACCCTGGCCGATCAGTTTCTCAGAGACCAGCAATCCCTCGGCGACCGGGGAAACGCGGCGCACTGGTGGCCGATCAGCAGCCCAAAGATCAAAACTTAGCAGGCACACCAATAGCCCACAGACCATACCAGGCAACCAGATGCCGCGACGAGAAATTAAATGTACAGAAGGAAAGTGTACCATTAGCCAGTCGCTGGATGGTTTATCAATCGTGGGGTGGATGAACCCAGTCGCAGGATGAACAACCATCGTCATAGGAGGTGATCACTGCATTACATTGAGGACAACGAATTCGATTATCTGGTTTCCCACAAGCGAATACGGAAACGGCAACCGCCACCAGCAGAAACACAGACAACTTCTTCATAGTAAATTCCTGCTTCATCGAGTACGCAATCACCCGCACGATGCAGCTTTATCCGTTACTCAAGACAATATAGGCTCGTCAGGGAACGCAGGTAAAGCGACTTACCGACCACGGCTGGCGAAGCCTGGAAACCGGGACCCAGCGTGCTTTCACCCAGCAACTTAAATTCGCTGTCAGCCGCAATAACCGTGATGTCACCTTTCATGCTGGAGAAGTAAATACGCCCGCCCGCATAGATGGGCGACGCACGGTATTCACCCTTAATTCGTTTTTGCCAGACCGTCTTGGCTGTCTTCGCTTCCAGGCAAGTAACGATACCAGCATCGTTGACCATAAATAAATGGTCGCCAATCAATAACGGCGTCGGTCGGTTGGGAACGCTCTTACCAAGACTCCACTCGATATGGCTGCCGGTAATATCACCAGTCCCATCGGGACGTACAGCGACCATTGCAGTGGGACCGGAACCACCCACGATGTAGATCAGCCCGTGGCCAAACTGGGGCACCGGCGCCGCGTTCATCCCACCATGATGAACGCGCCACAATTCTTTACCGCTTTGGGGATCATAGGAAATCGTATCGGTCGCACTTGGACTGACAACTTGCTTCTTGCCACCATGTTCGATCAGGCGAGCCGTAGAGTACGCTTTCTTGCGATCACCGTTATTTGTGCCGTAATCAATATTGCGATCTTGCTTCCAAAGTGTTTTACCACTTTGCTTATCGAAACCGACCACGTACTGCAGGTCATATCCATCGTAAGCAACCACCAGCGTATTTCCCGCAATGATCGGTGACGATCCTGGCGCTCGCCAATGGTTGCAGGGAAGATCCCGACGCGACCAAAGGACTTTACCCGTATCCGTGTCAACGCAAGCCGTCCCGTAACTGCCAAAATGAAGATAAACACGTCCCTCTTCAATCACCGGTGTGCAAGAAGCATAGCTATTGGTTGGATGACAAAATCGCGGCTTCTCGTTCTCGAACACCAGGATGTCATGAATTTTTTTACCCGTTTGACGATTCACGCAGATAGCCCACATCTGCTTGCCGTCAACCGATGCAGTCGTAACCCAAAGTTGATCTCCCCAGATCACCGGAGATGACCAGCCCTTACCACGAATACCAAGCTCCCACTTGATTTTTTCCGTACCGTTCCATTTCACGATAGGATCAGCTTGAGAGGCAATTCCTGTCCCTTCGGGACCACGAAATTGAGGCCAGTTGTCAGCAGCCTGCAAGCCACTGGTCAATATCAAGAGCGCCAGGATCATCGCCAAGTTACGTTTCATCGTTGTCTCCCAAAACCATCTCTTAGTTTACAGCAGCCTAAAAATTCCATTCCTCCAACAGGCTGTTATTCTCGCTTGTACAAGACCTCCCGTCGAGTCCTCCTGTTCTCTACCAACTCGCCAACCTGCACCACCAGCTGCTGGTCTTTTAAGCTCGCTGCTGCATAATCAGGTACCCCCTTAGGATAAACAGCCATCGCTCCCGGACGCTCGACCTGTTGACCGTTGACTCTCAAATTACCAAAAGTTACCAGCACCTTGGGGATTTTCTCGACCGGCTGGCGACGCCCATAAACTTCGACAAAACTGGCCAACTGTCGCGAAAGTACCAGCTTCTCTGCGGGAAATCGTAAAGCCCCCACGAAAACATTCTCATCCTTCGCATGCGAGTAAACAAAGGCTCCGACCCAGGTGCATCCCTTGTCAGCAACCTGCTCCCTGTCCATGCGGACAATCCGATACGTGTAGCGACCGGGAGTCCATTTGTAAGCCCGACGAACACTGACAAAATCACCCTCGTGACCTGAACTCTGGCAAAATCCACCGACCGCCGGTCGGATCGCATCATGACTCCGCTCTCCCCACATCGACATCAGGAATCCTGGCCCAATCTTGCGTAAGCGACGGTCGCGCTTCATGTAACCATCGGCCTGCGTCTGTATCCCTCCGTAAAATGCGATGCGATTCAGGTGACCCAGTCCGATCGGAGCGATGTAGAGATTAACATCAGCCGGTACCGCGTCCTTGATCGTCACATCAATACTGTAACTCTCAAATGGAATGTCTTTTCCAATGTCCCACCAAATGTCGACCAAGTGCCAGGGCATCGACTTGTAACGTTCCACGGTCTTCGGTTCCGCAGCTAAAAGCGGAACAGTAGAAAATAGAAACCCTAACAACAGCAACAGACTCGCGATCAAACGCATCACCCCACCTCCGTACAGCCCTCGAAAAACATCCTCGTGCATCTGGATTGTAGCCTGCTGCCAAGCGATCCCAAAATCATGCCAAGCCAAATCACACCGATTGCCTGACAGGCCAACGGAACCCACTATCTCGTCAAATCGATCTGGGCCATCCAGAAGCGGGCAACAAATGCATAGTTTCCTGGCAAAAAACTCCGCAAACAACTCAACCCGTAGAGTTTACCTAACCGATAGAGATGCTGGTTTTGTGTCTCCACAGTTTTCTTGGATGGAAAGCTAAATCGTGAAAAACGCTGCTGTGACCACATTGATTGCTGGTTTGCTAGCAAGTTCTCTGCTTGCACAGCAACCGAATCCTTTGGTCAAGCGGACCTCCAGGCTTCCGAAAGCAAATCACACAAGCCAGCTTAATCAACCGATCCGGGTACAATCAGTCACCAGCGAAGCCGTGAACCAGCAGCCGTCATTCACACTGTCGCGAGCGGAAGACCTGGCATTTCGGAACAATCCGACTCTGGCCGGGGCAACGGCTCGCGTCAACGCTGCCTGGGGTCGGCTCGTGCAAGCAGGGCTTTATCCGAACACGGTAATTGGCTACCACGCTACCGAAGTTGGAAACCTTGGTACTCCCGGTGTCCAGGGGGGATTTATCCAGCAAACGATTGTTACCGGTGGCAAGTTACAAATAGACCAGGCCATTGCCGGTCACCAATTGAATAGTGCAGAAGTTGAATTAACCTCCCTGGAGCAGCGCGTCTTAAACGACGTTCGCATTCGCTATTTCAACTTGCTAGTAGCTCAGCGACGCGTGGAACTGATAGAAGAACTAGTCCACATTGCGGAAGCTTTTGTCAAATCGACACAAACTCTCTTGCAGGCGGGTCGTGTCAACGAAAATACGCTGTTACAGGCGCAGCTCGAAGCAGACAATTCACAGATACTGCTAGACAACGCCAAGAACATTCACCGGGAATCTTGGCGGCGTCTGCAATTAGTACTGGGAAATCCCGGGCTGCCAATACAACGGGCCATTGGTAACCTGGATGCAGATATCCAGGACTTTCAGTGGCAGGCCAGCCTACAGCTTTTAATGACAGAGCATCCAGAAATCGCCACTGCACGCATACGGGTTGACCAGGCTCAGGCAACCCTTCATCGTGCCTGTCGCGAACGATATCCAAACATCGATGTCATGCTCAGTGTACGCCATAACAACATTACGTCGGATGACTTGGCCAATATTCAGGTCGGATTTCCGCTACCATTATTCGATCGCAACCAGGGAAACATCATGCGAGCACAGGCCGAATTATCGGCGGCCGAAAGCCGGGTAGAGCAAATTGAGTTGGAACTAACCGACCAGTTAGCTGCCATGTTTCGCCAGTACAGGAACTCGCATCAACAGGTGGTTCGCTATCGGGACCAAATGTTGCCGCGGGCCCGCAAGTCACTGGACTTCGTCACCAGGGGTTATCGCGAAGGGCAAGTTGATTTCTTAACTTTACTGACATCCCAAAGGACCTATTACCAGGTCACCTTACAACTCTTGAGTGCCCGCCGACAATTACGAGAAAGTGAAATCCTGATGGATGGGCAATTACTCCGCGACAGCCTGCAATTACGGGCAGCACATATTCGTTAGAACACACGCTTACTACTGCTAAAGACCTTACCATTCCCACTCAGGGTGGGTGTGGCTTGACTCACGAACAGGCCAGACCTACCATAAAAACTGGTGTTAACGTAACTACTGGAGGCAACCTCAATGTTGCGGCTAGTCTTTTCTTCAGCATTAATCCTGACGTTGATCAGTTGCCCGTTACGGTGCAGCGTGGGACTGCATGTCTTCAACCTGCTGGGCAATGGCACTGCTGACGGAGCGATAACGGATGGATGTGCTTCCTGTTGCTCCAGACCAGACTCGCAACCGTCCACTCCTGCTGATGAATCGCACTCTGACAGTGGTTGTTTCTGCGTCTGTGGAGGAGCGATTCTGCTGAACCACTCCAACCTGCAGTGGACCGTTGAACAGACAGATCTGCATCATACTCTCAACGATAGAAACTTGCTTGCGGAAGAGCATTACCAGGCTCTAACAGCGCAATGCGACAAACCACTGGAAGCTGACGGTCGTGCTCTACAAACGCGACTGATGTCGTTCTTGTGCTAATTGTTTCTTGTCCTGCAGTTAGACCCTCTTGGTCTCACAGAACTGCACTGCTTTTGTTTCGCTTTAACGTAACTCCGTTAACCGCGAATCACTTTATCGATGTAATCACCTTGCATCGCTGGCAATGAATCATACGGAAACCTTTTATGTTTCGGATCAAATTACTCCCCTGGGAGTACGGTATCCGCAATTTGTTTCGCCGACCCTTACGTAGCGGCCTCACGCTGGCAGGATTGACGATCGTCATCGTGCTGGTTTTTGTGGTGGTTGGCTTCATTCGCGGGTTGGAAAAATCGCTGCGCGTAAGTGGAGACCCACAGGTCGCCCTGGTATTCGCGATGGGGATGGGTGAAAACCTGGAATACTCGGCAATCCCCGTAGCAGCGGCCGATGAAGTAGCTGCCCTGGACATTATCCAGCAGCGGTATCGTGAAAAATATGCTTCCCAGTAACTGTATCTCGGTACCCAAGTCCAACTCGACAAACAAGACTCGCCACGCCTGGGGCTAATCCGGGGTGTCACACGAGCTGCCA
>CAZXJC010000432.1:0-5471 GCA_964640885.1 uncultured Pirellulaceae bacterium
GCGTAATCACATCGTTGCCCATCGTCGGCATCTTGCAACCCATCTCGACGGCTTTGTCGGCAAACTCGGGATCCGGCACAACCGCTCCCCAATGCTTACCATGTTTTTCACAAGCCTGGGCAACTTTACTGATCGCTTCCCAGAGCTTCTCATGGTGAAACTGCCCCACAATGCCAAGGGCCAGCGAAAGGTCGGCCGGCCCGACGAACAACAGATCGACACCCTCGAGTGCGGCAATCTCCTCCGCTTCGTCAACCGAACCGAGAGTTTCCACTTGGATGGCCACAAAGGACTCGCGGTTGGAATGTTCGATAAATTCGGCCGGCGGCATGTGTGAATAATTAGCATCCCTGCCGCCACTGTTGAGTCCCCGAGTGCCCTGGGGCGAGAATTTCGTCCAGGAGAGGAACTCAGCCGCCTGTTCGGCCGTGTGAATTTGTGCGGCCATTACGCCACCCATGCCTGCCTCCAGGCATTGCGTTACTTGGGAATAGCCCGTTGGGGCCATTCGCACAAAGCTGTCAAACTCGTTGGCCCGTGCTGCGAGGGCAACAGCTGCCAGGTCCGGAGTGGAATGAGTAACGTGCTCCTGGTCGATCCAGACGCCATGGTATCCGCCTGCCAAACCATACATTTCAATCAGCAACGGCTGAACCAGTCGGCCCAGGGCAAAAACCCGGATTACTTCATTGGCGGCAAGTCGTTCTTTAAACGTTTTCATTCTCAAAAGCCTCATGTACAGAATATTATCAGGGCAAAGCAACTGTCATAGCAAAGGATGAATTGTACCCTTTGGCAGCACAACTGGCGATCTGGCGCCACAACATTTCACCACGTAGCTGACGCGGGACCAGCAAACCGCTAAAACTACGGGATATCGATTATTTACCCGGAGCAAACCGATGGCCGACAACTACCAGATTCCCCGCTGCCAGATCGTACCTGAAGCCGAACACCAGGCCGCGTTCCAGATCGGTGACCGGGAAGTTCTTCGCTGGCATTACGGGAAGGAATATCCGCGTCCTTTTTTCTATCCGCTCAATGGCCCCTCCGGGAAGTCTCTGACCAGAATGGGCCACCCCGGCGCCGCCAATCATGATCATCACCAGAGCGTCTGGTTTGCCCACAACAAGGTCCTTGGGATCGACTTCTGGGCCAACGGGGGCCCAGCACGAATCCAGCAGCATGGCTGGCTGGTCTACCAGGATGGTGACAAGGAAGCCGTCATGGCGTCCGAAATCGGCTGGTACGATGGCCACGACCCCCAACCGCTGCTCAAGCAAGTCCTCGTCGCAGCCCTGCAGCCCGGCGCGAAAGGCCAATATCAACTTGAAATCCAAGCGACCTTCACGCCGACAGCTGAAACCCTCGAACTACAACAAACGAACTTTGGCATGCTCGCGATCCGCGTAGCCAAGAGCTTGTCAGTCTATTTTGGGGGCGGCACACTTACCAACAGTGCAGGGCAGGTAGGTGAGCCGGCCATCTTCGGCAAACCGGCCCGCTGGATGGATTACAGCGGCCCCGTCTCTACCGAGGGAGAAGGGATCATTGAGGGAATCAGCTACATAGATCATCCCCAGAACCCTGGTCAGCCAACTCACTGGCACGTCCGCGAGGATGGCTGGATGGGCGCCAGCCTCTGCTTCAATGCCCCCATCATGCTCCAGAAAGCGGCCCCGCTGCGAATTCGTTACCTGCTGGACGTCCATTCTGGACCGATTGATGCGAAGCGGGCTGACAAGCTCCACGCTGATTTTTCCCAACGACTTCCCTGGAAAGTTTTTAAAGGGGGCAAACGGCACCACCAATACACCGTCATGCGGGTGGACGAGTGATCCTTCGGTTCCCGGCACCGATGCAGCAACCGTCGAAAGGTGACCCGCAGCCCTTCTTACGATAGACTGGAGTCTTTCACCAAAAACCTGCGCTTGAGATTAGACGACAATCGATGATCAACTCCCAGACGCCCGAAGACCGCGATTCCTTCTTTGAGCAGTACAGTGAAGAACAGGTGCGACACGCCTTTGACATGGTAGCCGACGAGAATGGTCAGCTACCGGAGGAACTGGCAGCGTACCAGCAAGACTACGACGAGATGACGGTCGACCCGGAAGCCATGAGTCGCTATCGCGACGTGCTCCAGTTTCGCGAAGCCCTCTTTCGAGCGACCCCTCGCGTCTTTATTACGCGCCTACTGCTGGCAGCTAACCTGCTCGTCTTCTTAGCGATGGCACTAAGTGGCGTAAGTATTACATCCCCCACTGGCGAGCAGTTGATTGCCTGGGGCGCAAACGCCGGCTGGCTGACCCTCGACGGCCAATCATGGCGACTGTTCACATGCATGTTTTTGCATATCGGTTTGGTGCACATCGGTTTCAACATGTATCTCCTTTGGCAGGCCGGCAATCTACTCGAACGACTCACCGGCAACTCGGGATTCTTACTGCTCTATCTCGGCTCCGGCCTCATCGCCAGCATCGCTAGCCTCTACTGGAACCAGAGCGTATTGAGTGCCGGCGCATCGGGCGCTGTCTTCGGCCTCTGTGGTGGACTGCTAGCTTTTATCTGGAGAAGCCCCGACTGTGACAGCGAGATTTTTGGTCCGTTGTTATCGAGCATTTCCAAGCTTGTCTTGATCAATCTTGCGCTCGGCATCGGTGTCAACATTCTGTCCAGGGGAGTTCAGATCGATATGGCCGCTCATGTGGGTGGCCTCCTCTCGGGCGGTCTCTTTGGTCTCATCTTGGCCCGCCCCATCAAAGACTCGACGCAACAGGATATTTTTACTCGCAACGCCATGGTTCTCGGCCTGTCTAGCCTCCTTATCATGGCGGGTCTAACCTGGGCACCTGCAGCCCCGCCCAATCCGCTTGAGTTGGCCGAGAACGCCGTTCAACAAGCGGTTGAACTTGAAGACGGTGTCCATTCCTTAGCCGAACAGCAACTCGCCTTCGAGCTTGCTACCGGAAACAAGATTAGTGACCTGATGAAACAAAACAACGATGATCGTCAAAATATCCCCAAGGTACTCGAACGCAACGGGGCAATCAGCGCCGCCTTTGCCGACTTAACAGAGCGCTTCCAGAGCGACTTCCTGCCAAAGTGGCGCCAATACGAAAAAGAGGGTGAAGCCCTGCGGGCCAGTTGGCCTGCCACGCTTGATACCAAGCCCCTCGACAACCTGCTCAAGTTCATCAAGAAGAAACGAATCCAGACTGAACAACGGGTGAAGACGCTCAACGAAGCCCCGGCACAGGAAAGCAATGCACACGACCACCGCCAGGGGCGCGTTCCCCTGGCTTTTAACGCCTAACAGGAGGGCCCAGCAATGGCACCTGGTGATTTTCGCGATCGACTTCTCAAAGGACTCGGCGGCCCCTGGCCTGAGCCGACACCTCTCAAGCCCAAGCAACTCGAGACCATCAAGCAAGACGGTTTTCGCATCGAGAAGCTCACCTACGAAGCCGAGCCAGGAGACGCCATCCCAGCCATGCTACTGGTACCCGACGGAGTAACCGCCGACCGACCGGCTCCGGCCGTGTGCGTTTGGCACCAGCACGCCGGCCAATGGCACCTGGGAAAATCGGAGCCTGCCGGCTTAGCGGGAAACAAAATGCATCACACCGGCGCTGCCCTCGCTCGTGAGGGTTACGTCGTCCTTTGTCCCGATGCGCTTGGTTTCGAGGAACGTGAGAAGCCATACAAATTGAAAGGGCGCAACCTGGAACGGTACCTGTTTCTCAAATACGTAGTAGAAGGTCGCTGCATGGCCTGGAAAAACATTCTCGACATGCGGCGGGCTCTCGATTATCTGGAAACCCGCCAGGAAGTTATCCATGAACGGATCGGCTGCTATGGGCACTCGATGGGTTCGACTCATCTCTGGCTGGTCGGACCCTGGGAACCACGGCTCAAAGCGCTCGTTGGAAACTGTTGCCTACCCACCTACGCAGGGATCCACCGTGAAGAAATGCTCCATTGTTTCCCGAACTATGTTCCGGGAATTTACCCGGATGCGGATACACCCGACATCGCGGCCCTCATTGCGCCCCGGCCGCTGCATCTTAATTTCGGTGAAAAGGATGGTGGCAGCCCAATCGACGAGGCCCGCCGTGGAATCAAGGTAATCGAGCAGGCGTACCAGGCCCAACATGCCGAAAAGAACTTCACGCACTACATTGAAGAGGGGAGTGGTCACATCCTCAGTGATAAAATGTGGCAGTTGACCCGTGATCTCTTCGCCAAGCATTTAAAAGCCTGAACCAGCCGACAAACTGACCTTGACGCAGGTGGGGTGGGTTGCGATTATTCGCACCCTTAAAGTCAAACAATCCTTCCCTGGAGACTGCGTCATGCGCGTTACCTTCACGCTGCTCATCTTGGCCCTGATTCCCCTGCAGGTTGGTTGCCCCTCCCTGGGAGCCAATGCCAATCGTGCAGGCACGACCGGTGGGTTACTAGGGGCAGCGACGGGCGCTGTTTTGGCTGACGACAACCCACTTGGCGGAGCACTGGTGGGTGGTACCATCGGTGCCATGACTGGTGCGGCGATTGGCGACACCATTGATGCCGACATTGAGCATCAACAGGCAGTCATGCTTGAGGAGAGCCAGCGCAGGTCCAGCGCCGTCACAGTCGCTGACGTCCTCTCGATGACTAATTCCGGAGTCACTTCCGACGTGATCGTGGACCATATCAAATCACACGGGTCTGCCAGTCACATCTCCACGGACGACATCATTCACATGACCCAGGCAAAGGTCGATTCTCGCGTCATCAAGGCGATGCAAACTCACTACTCGCAGGCATCCGTCTCCCCCAGGCGACTACCCTCGCGCACCACGCACGTGGAACACCATTACGTCTCGCCACCGCCACCGTTCTACTACCGCAGGCCTGTGCCGTACCGGCGCGGAGTGGGCTGGGGATTTTCTTTCGGCAATTAGCGAACCGAAGCGATTCTTAGTGGGCGGCGATCGCCCGTTCGACTGCTTGCCCCATGTCAGCAGGGCTCTGGGCAACCTCGATACCAGCTCCTTCCAGCGCAGCGATCTTCTCTTCGGCAGTTCCCTTGCCGCCAGAAATGATTGCACCGGCATGGCCCATGCGTTTTCCAGGAGGGGCAGTTCGCCCAGCGATGAAGGCCGCCACGGGCTTGCTAACATGTTCGGCAACGTAAGCTGCGGCCTCTTCCTCGGCCGATCCACCAATCTCGCCGATCATCAGGATCGCCTCGGTCTGGTCGTCCGCTTCATATAGTTTCAAGAGATCAATAAACGAAGTACCGACGATCGGATCGCCCCCCAGTCCGACACAGGTCGACTGCCCGAGGCCCAGGTTGCTGGTCTGCCAAACGGCCTCGTAGGTGAGAGTACCACTGCGACTCATGACACCGACTTTACCTTTTTGATGGATATAGCCGGGCATAATCCCCATCTTGCATTCTTCCGGGGTAATCAATCCCGGGC
>CAZXJC010000433.1:0-7620 GCA_964640885.1 uncultured Pirellulaceae bacterium
GCGGAAACCACAACGGTCTCGGGGTGGTCTTTCAGCCATTTTAGTGAACGTTCGACAAACAGTTTGCGAAGGTCTGCATTCGACAGGCATAACTTACCGCTCGCCCGCTTGCCGTCTACCAGTCCCCAGTACTCAGGGTGCTGCTTGAATATCTCCGGATACTCTCGCGAAAGTTCCTGGTACACATGTCCAAAATTCCAGTCGTGGCTGTTGATCATCCGGTTACGTTACAGCCACTGGTGGATCTCCTTGTTCTGCTCCGGCCAAAACGTCTCAAAGGAATGAAACATCCCAGCGAATGGATGATCTGGATGAACTACCTCGTCGACGGCAATCCGCAGGGTCGGTTCACTAGGAACGACCTCCCAGGTTTCGCCTGGAAAGAACTGGCGATGTCCGAAACGGTAAAGCAGGCTCCAGACGGCATGACGGACGGAAACGGGGGTCGTGCCTATCACGTACAGGCCGTTGGCGTGCGAGCGAAGGAGAAAATCGTCGGTTCGCGAAATTACTTCTGGCTTCAGAACAGTACCCGCGCCGGTGCGAGGAAAATCATCGTGCAGACCGACCGCGATTCCCTGCTGACCGTCACCGGTCTTGACGACGAAAGTGCCCCCGCTGATCTGGCTCAGATAAGCGGCCAGTGTCTGGGCCGCCAGCCTGACTTCATCTCTCGCATTCTCGCTGACCACAATCGGAAACGTCGCATTGCCGTTGTTGGCTAAAGTCACCGTTGGTGCGGGCGCTGCGGCGACGGAATTGACCGTAGCGGCTAGCAAGAGGGCTACTAAGACGGCAATAGCCGGTTTCCTCGTCATGCCAAGTACTCCCTGGTGCTTGTGGGCTACGGCAATAGAGCGTAATCTCCTTGGCCCTTCAATATCCTGTTGTCTAGTAGCAGACTTCAAAGACTGTTCGACCAGCAACTTTACAATCTCTCTGATCCGTACTTTCACGTCGTTCATGGAATCTCTTTCACACGATTAAGTCTGCTGTTTTCGATACCCCAACGTACCGCGCTGTAGCAATCGTTGCACCCAACTGTTACTAGTTATCCAGGCAACCTGCAGCAAAAAGACTTGCAGACGCTGCCGCCGGGGGCGAAGATGGAACGCGTCAAACAAACACGAAGTCCTAAGAGGGAAGCCCTCCCTTCCATACACCAACAAGTCTACGCAGTTGGATCAAACAGTTATGAATGTTCGACGCCGAGATTTTCTCGCACCACCGCATCGCTGGCGGCAACGAGCCGCGCCTTTTGTGATGCGCCCAAGCCGCAGACACCACCCACCGCCGCCGCCTTACAAGAGGCGGCCGACGCACCGTTATTGAAACTGGAATCACTGGATGATCCAATCATTATCGAGTCGATGGAACTCTTGCGACAGGGAAGTGAATTCCTGGTGCGTGTGCGATCCAAGGACGGCCTGGAAGCAATTGCCGCCGCAAATTCAAAGAAAATGCGAGAAACGTTTCCGATTTTCCTGGCTCGCGTCGCTCCGTTTTTCGTCGGGAAGGACGCGCGAAAAATTGAATCACTGTTAAACGACCTCTACCGCAACAACAGCAACTACAAGCTGCAAGGCCTGGCTTTCTGGGTATGCGTAGCAGCCGCGGAAATCGCCATCCTGGATTTACTCGGCAAGGCGAGCGACAAGTCCATCGCAGAGTTATTCGGTGGCCGCCTGCGACGCGACATTCCTGTTTATCGCGCCAGCAGCAATCGAGGAAACCGTCCCGAAAAGGAAATCGAACACCTCAAACGACTGGTTGCCGAAACCGGCGCCCGTGCAATCAAGTTCCGCCTCGGTGGTCGCATGAGCAACAATCGAGATTCGTTGCGTGGCCGCACCGAGGCCCTGATCCCACTCGTACGTCGTGAGTTCGGCGACCAGATGACACTCTACGCCGATTCCAACAGTTCCTATGACGTCGAACACGCCATCCGCATTGGCCGTCTCATGGAAGACAATGGCTATGCCTTTTTCGAAGAGCCTTGTCCGTTCGATCATATCTGGGATACCAAGCAGGTGGCGGACAAATTGACGATACCGGTGGCTGGGGGAGAACAGGAATACAGCGTGCGACGTTTCCGGTGGGCCATTCAAAATCGTGGCCTGGATATCGTACAACCCGATTTACATTACTTTGGCGGTTTCATCCGTAGCACAAGAGTTGCTCGCATGGCAGCCGTTGCCGGCATGCCATGTACTGCTCACATGTCAGGGGCCGGACTGGGATATCTTTACGTGTTGCATTTTGCGTCCTACGTGCCGAATGCTGGTGCACACCAAGAGTTCAAAGGGACTAGTAAGATTCCGTTGGAATGTGCTACCTCGGACCTTAAGTGTCACAACGGAGTGATGCGCGTACCAACAGGGCCTGGCTTTGGCATTACCATCAGCGCAGATTACTTGCGACGGGCTAAAACCGTGGAACTTTAAAACAACACGGCATAACGCTGACAGGGACCAGCCAGCAAGCTGGCCGAACACAGGAGAGCAAAACGTGACAGAAAAACGGTTATCTATTCTCGTTGCAGTCATCGTGACCTGTCTGTGCCAAACCAACCGACTGTCGGCAGCGCCAAACGAATCTGAAACTGCGACCAAGCAGCCCTTGAACGTGATTATGATCGAAGCCGCTGACCTTACCCCGATGGCCCTCGGCTACATGGGACATGGCCTTGTAAAAACGCCCCACCTGGATCAGCTGGCGGCGCAAGGAACTGTCTTCCGGAACTGCATCGTACAGGGAACTGCCTGTGCACCCTCGAGGAATTCCCTGATCACCGGAAGCTACCCGCACAATACCGGTATCTACATGAACCAGTCTTCAGCAAACTTGCCGAAGAATGTCTGGACCTTTCCGGCAGCCTTAAGGCGAGCTGGCGTTCATACCGCTCTCTATGGAAAAAATCATTTCCGACCCTTTGGCCTGAACCCCAGGGACTCGTATGAAAAACAGAACCAGGTCATTCGCAATCAGCTGGGATTTGATCACGCTTTCAGCATGGGGGGAAAAGTAGCAGTTTCCGCCCGCAAGCATCCCCCAGAAAAAGGGCCCTATTCAAAACACCTGCACGACAAGGGCATCTACGACAAGCTGGTGACCGCTTATACCAAGAACCGAAAAGGCCTGGAGATTGACTTCCCGCTGCAGGAGGAAGACTACGTCGACAGCTTTATTATCAATTCCGCGATCAAGTGGTTGAAAGCCGAGGAAGCGCGGGAAAACCCGTTTTTCCTCTGGATCGATCTCACCCTTCCTCACCCCCCCATGGACGTTCCCCAGAAATACAAGGATCTCTACAAGGACGCTAAGTTAGCTCCGGTGATCCCCATGCGGAAAGCTGGCCTGCCCGCTTCGCTGGCGAACGACATGAAAGCGGACGCGCGTGACTCAACGCAATATCGACGCGGCTACCTTGCCATGATCACGATGATGGACGCACTCGTTGGCAAGCTCGTGGACCATCTCGAAAAGAGTGGTCTCCGAGAAAATACCGTGGTCATCTTTATCGCCGACCAGGGGTCGATGACCGGGCACCACGGCCTCTACTCAAAGAAATACTTCTACAAGGAAGTCATCAATTCACCGACGATCATCTCTCACCCCCGCTATGGCAGAGGAAAAGTCGTCACGCGCCCGGTCGAGTTGCTCGACATTTCGAAAACGCTAGTCACGTTCTATGGCTGCCAGCAGCAGGACATTGCCAGCTCGCACGGCTTTGATCTCATGCCACTACTACAGGGCAAGCCCTTTGACCGAACCTTTGCCCATGCCGAACAGCACGAAGTCAACATGATTCAAAATGATGACTTCAAGCTCATCAGCTATAGAGATGGTGACATCCTGTACGATCTCAAAAACGATCCCGACGAATTAACCAACGTCGTTTCCCAGCACCCGGCGACAGCCAGGATGCTGCGTGCAAAGAAAGACCATTGGCTCTCCAATAGCGGCGAAGTGAAGCCGAGTATCCTTCGGTCGCAACCTCGAAAACCATGAACAAGGTCCTCCGCTCGATGAAAAAGCTATCTGCAGTGCTCATCTTTGCGTGCCTAGTACCTGCGATGGTGCAGGCCAAAGAGCTACCGAATACGTCCCGGCCCAACGTGATCCTGATCATGACGGACGATCAAGGCTATGGGGACCTGAGCTGCCATGGACATCCCTTTCTAAAAACCCCCAACCTGGATCAATTGCATGCGGAGGGAGTCAGGCTGACGAACTACCACGCATCTCCCCTCTGCGGTCCGACCCGTGCAGCTCTGTTAACGGGACGGCATTGCCGGACCGTGGCTTTCCGTACGAACCCGCCTCCGGGTAACCTGTTTTCCCGCCAGACGCCCACCATCGCGAACGTCTTTACTGCCAACGGCTACCGAACCGGCATCTTCGGAAAATGGCATCTGGGTGACTACTATCCCCACCGCGCTGTGGATCGGGGATTCCAGGAATCGGTCGTACATGGGGGCGGTGCCATCACAACTGTCGGTGACATCTGGGGCAACGACTACTTCGACGACCGCTATTTTCACAATGGAAAGAAGAAACAATTCAAGGGCTTCTGCACGGACGTCTTCTTTGAACAGGCAACTCGGTTCATCGTTGAGTCCAGTCGCTCCGGAAAACCTTTCTTCTGCTACATTCCAACCAACATCCCCCACGGGCCCCACTTTGCACCGGAAGAATATACCCGGAGATTCGCAGGCAAGCCGCATCCCCGCCTCTTTGCCGCCCTGGCGCATTTTGACGTCTGCGTCGGTAACATGCGAGAAATGCTCAAGCAGAAAGGCCTGGCGAAAAATACCATCTTCATCTACTGCACGGATAATGGCAGCCCCCGATCCTATGCCGGGGGAGTCTACAATGCCGGGATGCAGGGCGGTAAGGGCTCGTCCTACGAGGGAGGCCATCGTGTTCCATGCTTCATTCACTGGCCGGATGGAAACCTGACCGGTGGCCGTGACATTGCTCAACTGAGTGCGCACCTCGACATCCTGCCTACCCTGGTGGATCTCTGCGAGTTGCAGGCCCCTGGAAACTATCGAACCGACGGTTTGAGTCTAAAACCGGTGCTGGACGGATCCGCAAAGAATCTCGGTGACCGTGTGCTGGTGGAGTCTTTCAACGGCATCGTCATGACCAGGCGGTGGCGGCATCTACCCCATCCTAGATTCAGGAAAGACACCAGTTTCGATAGTCGCTTACTCTACGATATACCAGTTGACTTTGGGCAAGAGAATGATGTAGCCGAGGCGCACCCCAAGTTAATTGCGCGTTTCAACGCTGCCTTAGAAAAGGTAAACGCGAAAAATGATCCTCAGCAACAGCGATATATCATTGGTTCGGACAAGCAAAACCCGGTCGAGTTTGCTCCCTCATCCTGGTCGAAAAGAATTGCTGTCTGGCAGAGGGGTATTCGTAACGGGACACCCGGATCGGTTCCGATCTTTGCCGAGGTCGAAGTCCCGGGAACTTACCGTTTCAGTCTCAGACGCTGGCCGGCTGAGTTGAACGAGCCCATTCGTTCGGCACCCAATCTAACAGTCCCCGACGGTTTTGCAGGCAAGACAAAGACCGAGCGAGGACGGGCACTGCCCATCGTCAAGGCTCGCCTCGTGGTAGCTGAATTCGACAAGACCATCGAGGTCACCGGAAATATGACCGAGGCAGTTTTTACCCTGTCCCTTAAGAAAGGCGATTGCGACATTCTCGGGCAATTCATCGGCAACGACAGCCAGCAGTACGGAGTCTATTTTCTGTCCGTGGAGCGGCTGGACGCAGCCAAGTCGCTGCCGCGGAAGTAACCTGTAAAATCGCCTGGCCCGTCAATGAGAAGCCTTCTGCATGGAAGGAACGGCAGTCACCGGTCGAGGCATCGCAACATTGACAGAAAGCGCGGCCCGAATGCACGATCAACTATTTGCTCTCAGGGCATTGTTAGATCGCCTTCGGCACCTGCTCTTTTTTAGGGATCTTTCTTTTTTCCGGGATCGGCATTCGTCAGAGGTTCTTTAAGAAACTTCGCCAACCGTGGCGTGTCGAGAGAACGCTTGAGATGAAAAATACCGGCTGGCCCCGCCGGGGAACCGAGATAAATAAAGATGTGCTGAACACCCTGTTCCGCATCCATGATGGCTGCAGCAGGATGACAGCCGTCGGACATTCCGAACCGATAGGGCAAGGTCATCGGCTTGAGCCGCTCGAACAAACAACCTTCGTAACGCCAATCGGCACTCCCCGCCAGTAGCGCCTGCGGATCGATACTCCAGAGATTCAACGAGAACGGTACTTCCCAGAAGCGACCCTCGACACCACCTCCCATCCGGTCGGTGGCCACGATCTCCAGTCGCTTGGTAACCGGGTTGAAACTCAGGTCAACCGTATCGAATCCTTTGCCGGGGAGACCTGTTTTTCGTCGATCGGTCGTCTGGATATTAGTTAGCTTTGCTTCCAAGGGAAACCAACCGGTCTTGGACCAGTATTGCATGTAATGGGATGTCTGGGTTTTGGAGTCATAGGCGACAACGTCATGCGGACGGCCCACCATGAAGAGTGCGCCCTCGTGCAGGAGCATGGCTGGCTCCGCACTGCCGCCGATTGGTACGTCGTGCAACTTGACCTGCCACGTCTTGCCACCATCGCGTGAGTTGCCTGCCAGCATTCGGTCACCCGTATGCGGCCAGTGTGGAAACTGTGCCTTTAAGAATGTTCCCTCCATTCGCACCAGGCCGTAATCCGGATGTTCAATCATCCGCGGGCAATTAAGTCGAGCAGACACCCCGGGAGCAACGGTGGTACGAAACGCATGCGGGAAATGGCGCCAAGTTTTCCCCTGGTCTTCCGAACGAAACGTCCCTCCCTTATGCCCCACCACGATCGCGCCGTCAGCAGTCGTAGCGATCGATTCCGACTTGGAATAAAAAGGCAACTCACCATCTGGTTGGCGAAACTGCTCACGCACATCAATTGGCTTCGACCAGCGACGTCCGCCGGCCAGTGAACGGGTCACCATCATGCCACTGCTATTCTTGTCAAACTGAGGTGCCAGGTAATGGCTTCGTCGCCGCAAGTAAATGACGACCATCGTCTTGCCAACCCTGGTGGCAACAGGCCAGCCAAAGTGAGTGTTCTTGCCGGCAATGTAGGGATCTTCTGGCAAAACCACTGGTGTCAGTTCCAGCAGGCCACGTTCCTTGCCCTGCTTCAGTTTCTCGAGTTGAGCTTCCGACATGCTGACCAGCTTCGTCGCCAGCGGACTTTGCTCGATCGTCGTAGCACGAATCAAATCGCTCTCTGCAACTGCCACTGGATCAGCGGCAACCGCGTCAGCTGCCGCCAGGATGGCAAAGACAAAAGCGAGAGAAACACCTGCGGTAACAATCCTGGTTAAGGAGATCATCATCGTTTACCAGCGCCCCTAGGTTGATATTAAGAGAGGACGTGAAACACCTAAGAAATCGAACGCCGATTATTAACTACTCGATCACCTTGGCGGTCTGTTCGGGCGTGGTAATGCCAGGTGGCAACTCAAGAATGCGAATGTTACGAAAGTGAATTTCCGAGCCCTCGGACTCCAGGCACAAGTAACCCTTGCGCACCGACGAATTA